>JAYENG010000134.1:0-12319 GCA_034721975.1 Bacillota bacterium | reverse complement strand
TTTTCAAAAGATGCACGTGATCTAGATTATATAGAAAGTGCAATACTAGCAGGTATTCCAAAGAGTCCTTCGTCTTATTCTCCAATGAAAACTTATACTAAAGAAGATATAACAGATGAACATATCATCATCGATGATACAGATCCTGTTTATACCATCGTATACAACGAACTGAGTTTTGATAGATATTTAACGGTTATTCGTCTAATGCATGATAACAGTGCTATAACCGACAGCGAATATGAAATCGCAAAAAATACAAATATTTACGAGAAATTGAACCCTGGTAAAGTTAAGGATACTGAAATTTCTTCTTATTTTTCAGATATGGTAAAAAAAGATGTCATCAACGACCTTATGGAAAAATACGAATATTCTGAAGAAGAGGCAATTACTTATCTTTATAACAACGGATTGAAAGTTTATTCGACAATGGATTTAAGATTGCAAAAAATTGTAGAAAACGTATACAATACAAAGGATTTTTCTAATTATTTTGGGAAAGCTACATACTCTTCAGTTAGAAATTTTCAAAGTCGCTACGCTATCCAAGTTGATGGCATCGTCGGCAAAGGTACTTGGGCAAAACTTTTAGAACTTGGTGCTGTCGACGAAGAAGACATTCCAGATTATACACTGAGAACAGGCTCGACAGATGACAGCGTGGTTGTTCTCAAGGAGTCTTTGAATGAAATGGGACTTTTTAACAACTACGAAAATTTCCCGCGTGTAACAGTATATATGGATGACGATAAAAACATCATCAGCAAAGAAAAAAATATCGTGTTGTATAAATATCAAAATATGGTGGATGAAAGTAAAAACCTTATCATTCCAGCAAAAGATTACACAATAGACAATGAAGGCAATATAATTTTATATAAAAACCGCCGTTTCTACTTCGCAACGAGATACGATGACGACAATGTTTTAACCAGTATCGATATCTACATCAAAAATACTTTTACTTACGACGAAGACGACCAATCGATTACAAGAAATTCAGGACGTTCGGAAACATTGACTCAAGAACAGATCGATGCTGGCGTCAGACCGAGTTATAAAATGCCTAGTTATAATATACCGAGTATATTTATCTACACCGGACGAGATGTCTATATACCAAGTGAGTATATTTCATTGAATGATACTAATAATTTAATTATTGATAAAAAATTCATAGATTCAAACGATATGTTGAGCTTTGATGAAGACGATAACATATTAATCTCCGAAGGAAATTATGCGATTGATGAAAAAGGTATTATTCAACCACAATCTGCATTTGTGCTTACTGATTATAAAACCGGCGAACTAAGGGCTATTGTCGGTGGAAGAAATATCACTGGTCAAAAAATATATAACAGGGCCACCGGCCCAAGACAACCGGGGTCTTCTATTAAACCAATTGCAGTTTACCTTCCTGCAATCAATTCTAGAAGATGGACAGCTGGAACAGCAGTCGACGATGTGCCTACTTATCTAGGTTCTGATCCGAATGTCAGATGGCCGCTCAACTGGTATGAAACGGGCACAACAAATCAAAACGTTCCAAAATATTGGGGACTGATGACCGTTAGAGATGGTATCAAACAATCATTGAATGTTGTTTCAGCGATTATCGCCAATGATATCGGACCTTTGAATTCAATAGAATATTTAAAAAACATGGGAATAACCTCTGTAGTTGAAAGTGGTAGAATCAATGATGTGAATTTATCCGCTATGGCTTTGGGGGGAATGAGTAAAGGCATATCTCCTATTGAAATGACTGAAGCATACGGAACAATAGCGGGCGGAGGAATCCATTCTGAAACTATTACTTATACAAAGGTTCTAGATTCCAAGGGTAATATAATATTAGAAAACAATTCAACAAAAAATAAAGTGGTAGATCCACAAGTTGCTTATATCGTCAGTGATATAATGCGTTCGGGCGTAAGTAGCGGACTTGCTAGAACTGCTGCAATCAGCCCGAATAATAAAGGTATCACAGTAGCTGGTAAAACCGGAACGACTTCTAACAAGTACGATGCATGGTTTGTAGGATATACTCCATATTATGCAGGTGCAGTGTGGTTCGGCAATGATATCAATGTCCCGCTTGATCAAGGTAGTAAAGTAAGTGCATTATTCTGGAACAAGTTGATGAGCGCTATTCATGAAGGACTTCCTGATGCAGACTTTATTCGTCCGGACGGGATTATAGATGTTCAAATAGATACTCAATCAGGTAAACTGCCTACAGAATTATCATTTTTAGATCCAAGGGGTTCGACAGTTGTCACCGAATTGTTTTTACCTGGTACACAACCGACCACCTTTGATGATGTTCATGTTAGAGCTGAAATCGATACCGAAACCAACCAGTTGGCAACTGAGTATTGTCCGACAAATCAAGTAGAGGAAAGGATATTTATTCAAAGACAAGTACCATATATCCCTACAGATCACCTGGATAGATATTTAAATCCGATTTATCCGAGAGATAATGAATATGTTCTACCAAGTGAAACATGTGAACTCCATACATTGAATATCTACAGTATTATGGATGAAGAATTTGTAAATTCACCAAAATTCACAATCTTCCCTGATGGAACTGTATATATTAGCGAACCAGTTTACATCACTTTGAAAGACGGGAATAAACTCCTTCTTCAATTCGCTACAAGAATCAATAGGGATTTATCGATTCTTATGATAAACGGTACAAAATTGAGCCCAAATCAATACTATATCGAATCGATTGACAAGCCTCATTTCATACCACCTGTCGAAAATGATGAACTTGATGAATCAACAACTGATTAGAAAAAAATAAAAGCCGGACAATGTCCGGCTTCATTTTTTATTGTTTCTATTACACTATTATTGAACTTTGTGCTCATAAGGCTTATAAATAAATCCTATGAAAGTAGCTACCGCAAGAAAAACTGCAGCTGAATAAAATGCCATTGTGTAAGAACCAGTTGCATCTTTTATAAATCCACCAAGCATCGGTCCAAATATTCCTCCAAAACCCCAAGCAGAGAATAATACTCCATAGTTTAAACCAAGATTTTTGGTTCCATAATTATCACCACATGCTGAAGGAAATACAGATAACATAGATCCATATGCAAAGTATATGACTCCTACCCCCATTAGTACAGTGAAGAATGAATTAAAAGTACTGAATAACAATAGCATAGAACCTTGTAAAATATAAAGTACCATCATTGTCTTACCGCGTCCCAATCGATCCGAAATAACACCTGCCATCGGACGACCCAGTGCATTTGCAATCGCGCCTAGAGCAATTAATGTAAATCCTGCATCCGCTCCCAATATCGGCAACGCTATGCTCTTCAAATGACCAATAACCATCAAGCCGCCTGTAGCTCCTGCAAAGAACATAAACCAAAGTTGATAAAACTCTTTAGTTCTCATCATTTCTTTTACAGTTAAATCAACACTTGATTTCGCATTTGTTTTGTTGACTGTAGATGATTCTGGATTTCTTATCAACTGTGAAAGAGGTAACGTTATTAATAAAAATATAATTCCTAAAATTCTAAAAGATGAAAAAATTCCATACTCATGAAGCAAGTACTTCGATAAAGGTGCAATATAAATACTTGCAAGCCCAAATCCACCGACAACTATACCGGTAATCAAACCTTTTTTCTCAGAAGGAAACCATTTTACTGCTGCCGGAGTAGTAGAAGCATATCCTAAACCAATCCCAGAACCTGCTAAAACACCAAATGAGAAAACTAGTCCAAAGAAGTTTGTAAACGTTCCTGCTAAAATACAGCCGATTCCAATTAAAACTCCACCAATGGTCGCAACCCATCTAGGGCCGATTTTATCTTGTAAGCGACCAGCCGGAATCATGACCAATGCAAACATAATAATTGCCACAGTATATGGCATTGCTGCTTGTTTTGCAGTCCAACTATAAGGTGCTTCCTGCAAAGCGGCACCGAATATACTCCATGCATAGAGCACACCAAATGCCAAGTTGATACCTGTACCCGCAAGTACAACAATCCAACCTTTTCGATTGTTTTTCAAAATTACGCCCCCTATTTACGTTATCATTTTAACATACTTGATATTCTATCACATTATCCTCATTAAATGAAAAAAATCTTCTTTTTTTAAAAATGAAAGTTTTAATCAAAATCATTCAAACTTTTTTATTCATCCTTTTAATATTTTAGACTTTAAACACTCTCACAATTATCAATATAATTGGTATGAAAAAAAAAACCACAAATTCGTGGCTTTCAATTGTTTCAAATTTTATTTCACGAAGTCGAGAACCTCGTCTTATCCATATATAAAATAATCCACCAGTTTTTTTGTTTCATCAACCGTTGGTCCATTATCCCTGTCATACACACATCCCCGCATTTTTTGCACCCATGACACCTTGAGGCACATCTTCAAAGACAATGCAATCAATCGGTGAAACATTCAATCTCTCAGCACTTTTCAAATATACGGCAGGATGTAGTTTCCCCGCTTCAACTTCTCTAGCCGATGTGAAGGCTTCTATTTACTCATTTAGTCCGTATCTATTACCGCATTTACAATCTCAGGTAGATTGCTTGTGCTTATGCCTATCTTTGTATCTTTGTCTTTCAACAGCTTCATGAATTCAACAGCATCTTTCTTGGTTTCAACTACATTTTTATAGTAATTCAGTGCCATTTCCACCCACTCGTCACTTATCTGCTCACAGGATTGTTCCATTCCATAATTCGATTTGAAATAATCGGCAACCTCCAGAAAGCTCATGCCGTCTATCTCTCTTCGCATCACAGGTTCTTCATAACAGAAATTGTATTTCTCCTTGAATTCCTCATGTATTTCCTTCCAGACCCACAAAGAATCGAGCAACCTTCCACCCATATCGAATATTACATTTTTTGCTCCAGTCAACATACTCATTATTCCTTTTATTGAAATCGTCTAGGCAAATGTAGTGATTATCTTCATCTCGGCAACCTGAGCTATCGTAGTGTATATCGAACAGTATTTAGCCGCCAATTCAGATGATTTCTCAATCCCTTTATTATTCTCCGCCCCATAGATGACGAATTCGATATTTACCCACTTTAACGTTGCAGGAAGCTCTTTTCTCTTTTCTCCAGTTACAATTACCTCGGCACGGTCAAAAGTGATCTTTTTCTTGTTCACAATATCTAGAAACGTAGCATAGACGCATGATCCCAATGCTCCAAATAACATATCATAAGGCTCTAAGGTACCATCATCGACACCAACTTTTACCTGATGTCTAGGGGCAAACAACTCTCCCTCAAAGTTTCTTCCGAAATTCATCTTTATTTCTCTCACAGTCATCTTCTCTCCCATTTAACATCGATTATTTCTCTGGTTTCATATGCTTTCTCAACTAATTCATCTACATCCACCAATTCCTCAGAAGCTTCTATGACTTCTAATCTAGGGCGTGTTACAACCTTGTCAGGTAAAAATATCGTACAGCAATCTTCAAAAGGTAAAATTGAAGTCTCGTAAGTATCTATTCCTTTGGCAATCTTGATAATATCAATTTTATCCATAGCTATAAGCGGTCTAAATATCGGCATATCGACAGTAGCATCAGTAACTGCCAAGCTCTCCATCGTTTGAGATGCAACCTGACCGATACTTTCTCCAGTAATTAGAGATTTTGCCCCTACTTCTTTAGCTACCTTCTCTGCCAATCTCATCATGAATCTTCGAGAAAGAATCGTAGATTGTGGTAATGGACATTTTTCATTAGTCGCTGTCTGGATTTCCAACAAATTTATACTGTGGATTCTAACTTTATCAGTATATTTCCCTAATTTTCTCGCAAGTTCAACAACCTTTTCTTTTGCTCTTTCAGAAGTGAAAGGAAAACTGTGGAAATGAACCGCTTCAATTTCAACGCCACGTCTAGCCATCAAATATCCTGCGACAGGAGAATCTATTCCACCAGAGAGAAGTAATACAGCCTTTGAAGCTGTCCTGTAAGGCATTCCTCCAATACATTCTATTGAGACTACATAGATATAAATACTCTCTCTAACCTCGATATTGACAGTGATTTCAGGGTTGTGAACATCCACTTTCAATAGTTCAGAACTTCCAAGTATATCTCCGCCTAGCATTTGTGAAATCTCAGGTGATTTGTATGCAAATCCCTTATTGCTTCTTCTCGTTTCCACCTTGAAAGAGATTTCTTGATCTTTTATAACTTCTTTCATCAAATCAATTGCAATTCCTGATGCAATATTCAAATCCAATGGAGCTTTCACTCCTATGCTTATTGCAACAATACCAAATATTTCCTTTAAAAGCTCTGTTATCTCTTCGAGATTTTCGTCAACATTTTCAACATATATTCTTCCGTGGGTCTTAAACACTTTAATGTCATAATCTCTTAATCTTTTTTTTATGTTTCCGACTAAAATATTTTCAAAATAATATCTGTTTTTTCCTTTTAAACCTATTTCACCATATTTTACGATTATTACTTTTTCTAACATGATTAACCTCTTTTCATGATTCTATTTAAAAATTTTATGCTTTCATCAACTATTTTTACCGCCTCTACAGCTTCCTCTTCAGTATTCAAAGATGAAAAACTAAACCTGACAGCTCCATCTAAAAATTTTTCATCAAGCTCTATAGCCTCTAAAACATGTGAATGGATTTTCTTCTTTGAATTGCATGCTGACCCCGTTGAAACATAAAGTCCTTTCTGTTCAAATGTATGAAGCAGCACTTCTCCTTTTAAACCTTCAAATGATACATTTAAAATATATGGAGAGCTATTATCCAGTCCATTGAATTTCACACCTTTGATAGATTTCAATCCATCTATCATTATCTTTTTAATCTTGCTGACATGGTTATAATATTCATCTTTATGAATCTTCATAATTTCACTCGCTTTAAGAAAAGACATAATACCCGGCAAATTCTCTGTTCCAGGTCTTATTCCACTTTCCTGCTGTCCACCGTAAAGCATCGGATTGATGAGAGTGTTCTTTTTAATGTAGATCGCTCCCGCTCCTTTATAACCATGTATCTTATGTGCACTTATCGATAACAAATCAATGTTGTATTTGCTGACATCAATCCCTAATTTACCAAAAGACTGCACCGCATCGACGTGAAAATATATTCCATTATGTTTTTTTATGATTTCTCCAATTTTTTCAATATTCTGTATAGTTCCTATTTCATTATTGACATGCATGACGCTAACCAAAATGGTATTGTCTTTTATCGCTCCATTAATGCTTTCGGGATCGATTACACCGCTTTTGCCAGGCATTATGTAGGTAACATCAAACCCTTGAGTCTCAAGGTATTTAAAAGCATTCAAGACAGAAGAATGTTCAAACGCTGTTGTGATCAAATGGTTACCTTTGTTTTTATTTCTATTTGCTATACCGATGATTGCAAGATTGTTGGATTCAGTTCCACCTGATGTGAAATGAATCTCTTTATAATCACTTTTAATCAAAGCAGCTATTTCTCTTTTTGCTTCATTTATTGTTTTTTCAGATTCAATCCCCAAACGATGCAAAGATGATGGGTTTCCGTAGATTTCCATCACTGAATTGTTGACGTAATCTCGAACTTCTAGTTTAGGCGTCGTAGTTGCACTATTATCAAAATATATCATAGTATCATCTCCTACATGAATAAATTCATTACTGCATAATAAATTCCCGGTAAAAATACTGCAGGTAATAAATTTGCAGTTTTTACTTTGCTTCCAAAAATCATATTTATGCCGAGAGACACTATCAACAATCCACCAACTGCTGAAATGTCTGTAATCGCCATTTCAGTTAAAACATCTTTCATCAACGATGCTGAAATCGTTATAACTCCTTGGTATATAAAAACACTTCCGGCGGAAAGTATGACCCCGATACCCAGACTCGATGCAAACACAATAGAAATGACCCCATCAAGAATTGATTTCGCGAATAACGTTTGATGATTACCAGTCAATCCACTTTCGATAGAACCCACTATCGCCATTGAACCAACGCAAAACAAAAGCGTGGCCGTGACAAATCCCTGTGAAATATTACCGCCTTTGAATCTGTTTTCAAGCTTCATTCCAAATTTTTTCAATTTCGCATCTATATCAATAAGTTCTCCAATAATCGCTCCCAACAACATGGAAAAGATTAAAAGTAAAAGATTGTTCACACCTAAAGCATTTAACAATCCAATTAAAATTACCGATAGACCGACACCTTTCATTATAGTATCGCTTACTTTTTCAGAAATGCCTCTTTTAAAAAGCACTCCTATCAATGAACCTACAATTATTGCTGTCGAATTTACTATAGTACCTAACATATTCAGCCTCCAATTTTTTGTTCTCTAGCGTAATAAAATAAATACTGTTGAGCATAACCAGCGTTTACTCCAAAATGATTTTTTAAAAAAGTCTCTGGTGAATTGTATTTTTTTACCTCATCTTTATAAAAATATCCAAGTATTTTTTTCACCCAAGTATCTATAGGAAACACATCGTATTTTTCTATAGAAAAGAGTAAGACACATTGAGATACTTTGTTTCCGACTCCTTTGAATTCAATAAGTTTTCTTTTAGCTTCTTCAGTACTCAGTTCTTTAAATTTCTGAAAATCGATTCCTTCTTCAATCACTTTTTTTGTTGTATCCATCAAGTATCTATCTCGATAACCTAATCCTAATTCCCTCAATTCTTCTTTTGTCGCTTTCGATAATTCATATGGAGATGGAAAACTATAATATGACTTCCCTTTATAATCCATTATGAATCTACCATACTTTATTGATATTTTCTCAATTGTATTTTTTATTCTAGGAATATTATTATTAGCGGAAACAATGAAACTTATCAATGTTTCAAAAGGTTCTTGATTCAACATCCTTAGTCCATAACCAAATCGAGTGGCTTCATATATATATTTATCGAGATTTTCGATATTTTTTATTATAGCAGAATAATCTACATTAAAATCAAAATATTTAATAAAATATTTCTCGAAATCATCCATAGATATATTTTCAATTACAATTTCATTTTCAGTTTCTGAAAGCTCCAATACCTTTTCATTCGCAACACCTATATAGTTGCCTGTTTCAGTCTTGTTCCATCTAAAACATTGGCCATTGTCAAAAATATGTTCTAAATTCACCTTTCCTATATCAGTTATAATTATTCTTTTCCTGTCATCTGAAAAGTATCTCATAAAATCACCCATCTATAATTTTTCATACTTCAATTTTTAATTTTCTCGAAACGATATATGTCAATATTACAGCGGTGATAAATCTGATACTTATTAATAATACTCCATTCGCACCCATTGCAACAAACAATATCGCATCTTCGAAAACAGCATGACACGTCGCTAGAAAAATGGCAACTACTATTAAACTCCTTTGATCTAGATGTCCTTCTTTAGAGCTCTGAATGATTACTCCGGCGCCATAAGTCAGACCGAACAATAAACCGATGGTGACTAGAATAGTTCCTTCATCGGCTATCTTAAAATGTTTAGTAATAGGATGCATACCCATAGCGATTTTATCGATAATATTTAAATCTCTAGCGATTTCCATAAAAATCATAATCGGAATTATCACTAAAGAAATCTTGAACATTGTCAAAAAAGCGCCAAAAACAGAATCGATAAATATCATTCAATCACCCATTTATATATAAAAGATTTAGTAATACACCTGCTGAAACCGACAATGAAATCCTCATTAACGCAACTTTAAACGGATTTACACCGATTTTTTTGATAATAGTCGATTCGATAATCAAACTATGTGAAAATGATATCATGACAGCAATAATCGTAATCTGTTTTATTGTTAAATCAAAGCTCGCCATAGCACCTATAGCACCATAGGTGTTGATCAGATTTCCAAGTACAAGGACAATCGATGCTTCACCAGGCAACCCGAACAAATTCATCATAGGTGCCAAAATATTTGATATTGTATCAATAATGACAGTTTCTTTTAAGAGTGATACAATTATATATACAGGTATAATCACTTTAGATAGTTCTTTCGTCGTAATTATTCCTTTTTTAAATCCACATTTAAATGTATTCACAGTCAACATATAATCACCACTAAAAATTATATCACATTATTCAAAAGGAGTGAAAGTTATTCTAATTCAAGAAACCGCATTATCAAATATTGTCTTGCCTAGCTATTTAACTAATAAAAATTGGCTTCTTTTCGACATAGAAACGACGGGATTTGACCGTAAAAACACCAAAGTTATTCTTATTGGGTTGATTTATCCAGTTAATGGTGAGATTCGAGTAAAACAAATATTCGCTGAATCGTTTAGAGATGAAAAATTTCTTTTATTGGAATTTTTGAAAGATTTAAGAGATAAAGATACATATATCAGTTTTAACGGCAACAATTTCGATATTCCATATCTAAACGCACGATATTCATACAACGACATAAACTATGTAATTTCCAAAATAAAAAGTTTCGACATATATCCATATTTTAAAGACAATAAAGCCCTTTTCAAAATACCTGATGCAAAACTAAAAACCATCGAGAAGTTTTTAGAAATCGAAAGAGAAGACACTATTGATGGAAAAGAGAGCATATACTTATATTACAAATATCTAAAAAATAAAAATGATGATGATTTAAACAAAATTCTTCTTCATAACAAAGATGATATTATCAACCTACTACACTTGACAATTAAAACTATAAGTATGGATCAAAGAGTTCTAAGCTATGGTCCGAAGATAATTGAGCTGGACAGTGATAAAATATACGTATCCGACATCACTTATTTAGATGAATTATTACACATTTCGCTCCATAGTGAATTCTTCTCCAGTTCATATCATATTATAAAACCGATTTTTAAGATGGACACTTTATCAAAAAACAAATTCATACAATTGCCAATATTGATTTTTTATAATGACTTTAAAAAATATATATTTGTTGATACAAACAAGTTATTCAACATAGATTTTGATCAATTAACTTCAGAAGAAAAACATTGTTATTTAATAGCAAGTAATGATAATTACAAATTCGACAATTTAAGCAAGATTATTCAAAATAAAATAGACATCCCATAGGATGTCTATTTTGGTGCCCAGAGGCGGAATCGAACCACCGACACGAGGATTTTCAGTCCTCTGCTCTACCGACTGAGCTATCTGGGCAAATATATGGTGGGCCTTCAGGGATTCGAACCCCGGACCTGCCGGTTATGAGCCGGATGCTCTGACCAACTGAGCTAAAAGCCCATATATTTTTTGTGGTGGGCATAAGTGGACTCGAACCACCGACCTCACGCTTATCAGGCGTGCGCTCTAACCAGCTGAGCTATACGCCCACAAAATGGTCGGGGCGGCAGGATTTGAACCCGCGACCCTCTGGTCCCAAACCAGATGCGCTACCAAACTGCGCTACACCCCGAAATATTAGGTTTTTTGGCAGGGGTGGCAGGACTTGAACCCGCGGCACGTGGTTTTGGAGACCACTGCTCTACCAACTGAGCTACACCCCTATTAAAATGGCGGAGAAGGAGGGATTTGAACCCTCGCGCCCCTTACAAGACCTACTCCCTTAGCAGGGGAGCCTCTTCAGCCACTTGAGTACTTCTCCGTATTTGGCGGAGAGGGTGGGATTCGAACCCACGTGGGCTCTAAACCCTAACGGTTTTCAAGACCGCCCCGTTATGACCACTTCGGTACCTCTCCAATTACTGGTGACCTATCCGCGACTCGAACGCGGGACACCCTGATTAAAAGTCAGATGCTCTACCAACTGAGCTAATAGGTCAAATGGCTGGGGATACAGGATTTGAACCTATGATCACGGAGTCAAAGTCCGTTGCCTTAACCTACTTGGCCAATCCCCATTGTTTATTGGCGCGTCCGGAGGGACTCGAACCCCCGACCCTCGGCTTAGAAGGCCGATGCTCTATCCAGCTGAGCTACGAACGCATTAATGGAGCGGGTAGAGGGAATCGAACCCTCGCGACTGGCTTGGAAGGCCAGGGCTCTACCACTGAGCTACACCCGCAAATTTGGTGGAGGGAGAAGGATTCGAACCTTCGAAGGCGCTGCCAACGGATTTACAGTCCGTCCCCTTTGGCCGCTCGGGAACCCCTCCTGGATTTTCAAAAAAATGGAGCTGGTGATGGGACTCGAACCCGCAACCTGCTGATTACAAGTCAGCTGCTCTTCCAATTGAGCTACACCAGCTTATTATGGCGATCTGGATGGGATTCGAACCCACGACCTCTAGC
>JAYENG010000133.1:0-12404 GCA_034721975.1 Bacillota bacterium | reverse complement strand
TAAAACCTATTATTGATGAATCGCTTAAAAATGATTTAGATATACCACGTGAGCAACAAACTACAGTCGTACAAGAAAATATAGAATTTTGAAGAAGATAAAAAAAGCCCTACAATCAAATGATTGCAAGGCTTTTAACGTTTTGGCGCACCCGATGCGAGTCGAACGCACGACCTACCGCTTAGGAGGCGGTTGCTCTATCCACTGAGCTACGAGTGCATGTTAGAATGCATATATAAGTATTAGAATAAAAAAAACTAATAATATTATACCATCATTAAAGGAAATTGAGAAATGTCTGATTTTTTTCATAATTTTTAATTCATTAAAAGCAATTTTTCTAAAAATCAACATTCCCAACGCAAACTCAATAGCAAACTTTACAAGATTTTTTGCACTTAAATAATACAACACTGTATTTTCTAGGTGATAATTATCTACGAATATAATTCCGGTTGTTAAAATCACCAATATCAACAATGACATAGATAGATATTTTCTTCTGTCTATTGAAATTTCAATCTTTTCATTGCCTTTTAATATATTCAATATCTTGAACATAGATGCAAATGTAAATGCATTGATAATTACTAGAATTCCTAATTTATAATCTGTTATTCCACTACTTAATGTTGTTTTTGATATAAAACCATTAGTAAAAGGAAGTCCAGCAAGAGCCATGGTTGCAATCAATAAAACAACCGAAAGTAATGGTGCATTGATCCAAAGACTGTTAATTTTATTGACTCGCCTTTCTTTATATTGATTGATAATAACACCTGCATCTAAAAACAACAGAGTTTTAATAATTGAGTGATTAATTAAATATAACACTGCAATATTTATATTAATAGAAAATGCAATCATAATCAAGCCTATTTGGCTAACTGTATGAAAAGATAATATTTGTTTAATGTCTTTTTGGCTAAAAGCAAAAATAACTCCCAAAAATGCTGTAAATATACCAATATATAGAAACACATTTGAGTAATTATAACAATCAAAAGCAATCGTTATTTTCATTAATCCAATTATCCCTGTTTTAACCAATAATCCTGACAAAAGTGCAGATACCGAAGTAAGTGAAGCACTATGAGCTTTCGGAAGCCAGTCGTATACAGGGAAAATAGCAGATTTAACGCCAAATGCACCAATTAAAAAAATCAATGCCGTTTTCAAAATACTATCATAACAACTCGGGTCTATAATTTCATGAATATAACTGAGATTAAGTGTCCCACATTTTATATATAATATAATAACCCCTATCAAGTAAAATAACATTCCTACACTATTAAAAAGCAAATAATAGATTCCCGCTTTTAAAGAATGAGAATCTTTCTTGTAAATTATCAAAATTGTAGAAGTAATTGTGATTAGCTCGAGCATTACAAAAATATTAAAGATATCATCACTCAATACAAATCCATTGAAAGTCCCTTCTAATATAAGTAAAAAGAAAAGAAATTTAAAATCTTGCTCTTTTTTCTTTTAAATGTAAATTAAAATAATTGTAAATATGAATACTGATAAAAGCAAGAAGAGAACTTCAATTTCTGCTAACTTAAGCCCTATACCAATAAATCTATCCCATCCTCCAACCACTTCATAGATTATACCCCTTTGTTTGAGAGAAAAATAAAAGTTAATATTTATAATCAAAAGAATAAACTGATTTATATAAATAATATTATAAAATTTATCATTATTTATTAAATATCCTATAACTCCTAATAATATCGGCAGAAAAATAGGTATGTATAATAATTTTTCCATCTAATCCATCCTTTTTTTAATAATATCCCAATCAAGAGTTCCAAAATGATGAAAAATTTTAATTGAAAACATAAGTGCCAAAGAAGTGATAGAAGCACCGATAACAATAGCTGTAATCATTAACGCCTGCGGCATGGGATCTGCTAAATTCTCCATAGAATTTTCAAAAATCGGCGGTACTAAAGATTCGTGATAATTAAAAGAAATAAACAATAATATAATATTCGATTGCAATAAATTTATAAAAATAATTGTTTTAATCAAATTTTTATTCGTACCTAATCCAACAATTGATAACGCAATTGCTAATAAAATCAATATGATGATATTCATAGTTCACCTTCTTCGATGAATGAAGATATTATAGAAATAATCCCCAATGTTACTTTTAAACCTATCAAAACATTTAAAGCTACTAGAAATAATCTCTGATATAGTATTTCATCAGTAGTCAGAAAATTAGTAAGCATTTCATTTTTACTTAAAAAACTCAACGAAACAAATATCAGTATAAGTATATATAAAATTTTTTCAAATCTTGCCATTATTATTAAATTGAACGGGTCTTTTTTACTCAATAGATAGCGAATAAAAAATGATGTAGCAAAGATTACTCCACCTTGAAAACCTCCACCAGGAGACAAATCTCCATTAATGACAATATAAAATCCAAACATCAGCAAAAATGGATATATCAATACACCTATAGTTGAGAAAATTTTAGAGTTTTCCATAACATCTACCTCTTAACGCTCTTAAAAATATGAAACGATATTTTGTCTATCATTTCAGTGTCTTTCCTTACCATAAATATAATACCAGTAGCAACCACAAACAATATTGTTGCTTCAAAAATAGAATCATATAGTCTATAATCCAGATATATTGCTGCTACAAAGTTCGAAGCATAGGTATCACTATATATACTCATAATAAAGTTTCTATATTTATATAAATCGGAATACTTAAATATATACTTAAATACAGCAATTAATTTTACTAATAATAGTACCACCATGCTTATAAAAGTAACAACTTTAATCTTCTTGAACATCGTCACCAATCCTTATAAAAAATATAATATCAGTATAGATTCTTTGTTTTAATATCTGAATTAAATGATCATTCAACTCAGATGTTTCTTTACTAATAACTTCATATTGTTTTCCGTTTTTTTTAATAATAATATCAACATTCAATTTTCTGAAAACATCTGTCAATTCAAAATTATGAATATTTTTTTCAGCTATCATTTTTATTTTCAATTTTTCATCTTTACATAACAAACGTATATCATCTATCAATTTAGCCGATAATTCATCTTCAATTTCATCTAGAATAAAAAAACTTTTCTGTTTTGTTATTGCAATTATATATACAAATGGAATAAGAGCGCAACCAACTGCTATTTCTGCAAGTGCAATATCAGGAGCATTAAAGATAGTATATAATACCGCTGCTATTAAAGATGCCATCATCAAATACAGTACATTAAAGTATAAATCCTTTTGATACATTATAGATATTATAAGAATAATTTGTATTATAAGAAGAGTTATTATTACAATATATTCCATTTATTGATCCTCCAAATATTTTTTCTTTGCAATCAAATGAGTAGTTACTGGATTTGTAACCAAAATAAAAAGCAAAATTAATAAGTATCGTGAAATAAAATACCATTCCTTAACATGAAAAATTAACCCAACCAATACTAAAATAACCGTAGCAGAATCAATTTTACTACTTGTTATCAATCTTGAATAAAATGACTTGAACTTAAAAATACCTATTATTCCAAATACAAAAAATATCCATGAAGTTATCAGCAACAATTCACTCACGATTTTCATCCCTTCCAAAATAAATAATAAGTATTGCAGTAGCAATAAATCCTACGAGGCTTGACACCACAGCAATATCTAAAATAAATTGATTCTTTTTATATGCTGCATACACTGCTAACAGCAATATTATTTTTATTGCCAGTAGATTTAAATTTAACAATTTATCAAATACATCCTTCATTTTGACTAGACGAACTGCAAAGATAGCTATTGCAGCTATTATTAAAATTATTGTAATTTTTATAATCATATACTCACACCTAATTGAAAATTTTAAAAAACGTATTTTCTAATTTTTTTCTTATTATACCTCTGTCTTTGTTGCGTGACTCTATTGCTACTACTTTAATTCTATCATCGCAAATATCTACAGTAACAGTTCCTGGCGTTAAGGTTATAAAATTAGCCATCATTATAAGTTCACCCATTTTCTCGCTTTTTACATTTAAATTAAAAATAACAACATTTTCTTCATCCTTTGATAATATTCTTTTTATATGATGAAAGGATGAAACAAAGATTTCAAAGAATAAAACGACGACATATTTGCCAAATACTATTAATGGTGGAAAAGTAACATTGCGACTCTCTAATAGCTTAATTGAAAAATAAGCAGTAAAACTGCTAAAAACAATTCCTATTAAAATATCTACCCAATAAAAAGAAACTGTTAATAATAGCCAAAATATATTTAAAACAATCCAAAGTTTTAATGTATCTTTCATTTTCCCACCACCATTTATCCGAAAGTTAAGAATTCTAACACTACATATGAATTGAGTCTCGTTTTATATGAAAATTTCCAACTTATAATTTGTAACATTAATCTCTAGAGGAGTCACTCCTATTAAATTTCCATCGACATTAATTGGAATTTCAACATCTGATTTGATTTTAAACTTCTTACCTTTGAACTCTTCAACTTCATCGACAAAAAGGTGTGTTCCTTTGAATATTTTTCCAAATAACTTTATAAATCTCAAAATACTCATTTTCTTTACAATTATAAGCTCAAATTGACCATCATCTATACTAGCATTGGGGGAAATCATCATACCTCCACCGAAATATTTCCCATTACAAATAGAGACGAGCATTATATCTCTTTCTAATTGAATCCCATCAATTTCAATATATACTTTTTTACTCCTATAACTAAATAAAGTGTAGAACGTACTTACTGTATATGCAATTGAGCCCTTTATATATTTTTTTATCTTCTTAAGATTCTCCAATATATAACTATCCATGCCAAATCCTGAAACATTCAAAAAATAAGTGTCATTAATTTTGCCAACATCAGATAAAATTATTTTCTCATCAACAATCTTTTTAATTGCATCATCAATATCTATTTTTGGCTGAATTGATCTAAAAAAATCATTTCCAGTTCCGATAGGTATAATTCCTAATCTTATTTTTTTGTTGATAATACCATTAATCGCTTCAACAACTGTTCCATCTCCACCTAAAACAATAATTTCGGTAATCCTCTCAATATCAGCGTCTAATGCAATTTTTTCTATTTCTCCTTCATAAGAGGAAATAATAATATCATATGTAATCTTGGCTTTATCCAATTCATTTAACAATTTGTCTCTTACCGCTAATCCTTTTCCTTTACCTGCAACCGGGTTAATAATTATCAATGCATGTCTCATAGCTGATCTCCTATAATAAATCGATTTTTATTACTTCTCCTCCAATATACACAAAAGTATCTTTATATAAATAATTTACATTACCAATATCATCATAGATTCCTTGTATTATTATACCCAGATTTGAAGGTAATAACTTTTCTCTTGCAAGATAATGGAGAACACTATTATTTGATGTCCCAGTCGCTGATTCTTCATCGATTCCGTAGAGAGGCGCAAAATTTCTTGCGTAAATTTGTCCGTTTTCAATAGTAAAACAATGAAGACCTATAACATTCTCTGTTTTGCTTAAATTTATTAATTTATTCCTGTCTATTTCAATTTCCATCAAAGAATTATAATCCCTAACTGGCATTATTATGTCTGAAATGCCGCTTTTAAATATTTTGGGCTTCATTTTTTGGAATTCAATCTTATCTTTTCCTAGATTAGTTGCTTCAGATAGCATGTCAATATCAAACAACGTTTTAATTTCTTCAGCATTTCCAAGTTTTATGTAAATTATACTATCAATATATCGAATCTCTATTTCACCACTCTTAGTCATCACAATTTTTGGCTTATCCTTAAAATTTTCAATAATATAATCGACAGCTGCAATCGTTCCATGTCCACAAAGCTCAACTTCATCTTCTGGTGTGAAGAATTCAAGAAAGTAAACGCAATCTAATTTTTTAATAAAAACCGTCTCTGAGAACCCCACTTTTTTTGCAACAGCTTTCTTTTCGGCTCTCGAATACCCTTTATCTAGTAGCACACACGCTTTATTACCACCAATACCATTTCTACTGAATACTGTATAATACTTTGTGCAGGTTAAATGTTCCACGTGAAACCTCCTCTTTTCTACTCTCATTGAAAATTCTCAATCCATATGACATAAATTTTTAAAAATGCTTCGTTTATTTACGAAGCATTTCAATAATTCTCTCTAAATCATTATCATTATAAAAATCAATCTCAATTTTACCTTTTTTTTCACCTTTTACTATGTTCACCTTTGTTCCATAACAATCAGCCAATATTTTTTCGATTTTTATAATCTCCAATTCCTTACTTTTCTTTATTTTCACTTTTCTAACCGGTTCTTTTGCATGTTTTTCCAGCTGTCTAACAGAAAGTTTTTCATTAACTGTCTTATAAAAGATTTTTTTCCTTTTTTCCTCTGGAAACATCAAAATAGCCTTTGCATGTCCAAAACTAATTTTCTCTTTAATAATTCCATCTAATATTTCTTCATCTAAATCTAAAACTCTGATCATATTTGTAATATAAGGTCTAGATTTACCTAGTGATTGAGATAATTCTGTCTGAGTTAATTGATAATTTTTCAACAATAGTTGATAGGCTTTAGCTTCTTCAACAGAATTTAGATTATCCCTTTGAACATTTTCAATAATTGAAACCTTCGCTTTCATCAAATCATCATAACTTCTTATAATTGCTGGAATCTTTTTCAGATTTGCCATTCGTGATGCACGCCATCTTCTCTCTCCCGCAATAATTTGATAACCTTTGTTTTCTTGAGTCACAATAATAGGCTGAATCACACCATTACTTTCTATGGAATCTTGCAATGATTTTAGTTTTTCTTCAGCAAACTCTTTTCTAGGCTGATTTTTATTTGGAAATATATCATCAATATCTAATTCAATAATCTTATCAGTCACCAAAACACTTTCAGTAATATCCATCTCTGGTATTAAGGCACCCAATCCTTTTCCAAGCCCCTTTTTTTTAATCAAAACTGTTCCCCCTCTAACCAAATGAATTCTTCAGCTAATTCTTTATACGCAATTGCACCTTTTGATTTTCCATCATACTCGAATATTGATAGTCCGAAACTGGGTGCTTCAGCTAATCTAATATTTCTTGGAATAATTGTGCTATAAACTTTACCCTTAAAAAAATTCTTAACTTCATCTGCAACTTGTACTGATAGATTATTCCTACCATCATACATATTCAAAACAACACCTTGAATTTCCAATTTTGAATTTAATCCCTTTTTAACAAGTCTGTAAGTATTCATTAATTGCGATACACCTTCTAACGCATAGTACTCACATTGAATAGGAATTATTACACTATCTGCTGCAATTAATGAATTTAATGTTAAAAGTCCTAATGATGGGGGACAATCAATAAATATATAATCATATAAATCTTTTATTTCACCAATTATATTTTTTAACAAGTATTCTCTTTGATCAATATTTGTCATCTCTATCTCTGCCCCAGCCAAAGATAAATTTGATGGTAGAATATCTACATTCTTATTGTCGGTGTGAATAATACAATTATTAATTGAATCTATACCTATTAAAGCCTCATATAAACTACTCGACAACTCACTTTTATCTATTCCAATCCCACTAGTTGAATTTCCCTGCGGATCATTATCAATAATTAGTACTTTTTTACCCAAGTTAGCAATAGCAACACTTAGATTAATATTTGTTGTAGTTTTTCCTACTCCACCTTTTTGATTAAAAACTGTGACGACTTTGCCCAAAACAATCACTTCTCCTTTATATCTATTATAGATGTTTTTATTGGATATTAAAATGAATAATAATTTTTTTTAAAAAAATTATTAAGGTTCCACTCTATTCTTATATTTACATCTTTATTTTTATTGACATATATTGTATTTTGATAGTGTTTTACAACCATTATTTATTGTCATTCATTGTATATTTATCCTTTTAACCTTTTTTATGCCATTTATCCGCCAGATTTTTTTTTGCTCCATTATCACTCAAAGAATAAATCAAGTGCAGTTATCGGGTCAATATGCTTTTTATTCTAAGATCAACAATCAATATTCATAAATTCGGTTATATTGTAGCTGTCAGCACGATAATTATAAGTCTAATCGAATTAGTCAATGTGTATCTTTATTAAAATAAAATTGGTCAAGTATATTATTTTTTCTATAATGCTTATATTTTATCAAAATTTATGACCGTGATGATATTTGCCTATTTTATTTAAAAAAGCAGTCTTTAAAAAACCACCCTTACAAGAAGCTCATGCTAATCAACAAAAGATGCATATAAATTTATATAATAAAAAGTTCGCTAAATGCGAACTTTTATTTTTCAATCTTTATAACGATTGTGTACTCCTTTTCATCCTCAGTGATATCATGATGAATCTTTACTCCAAATTTTGCTATTTCATCAATAGCTTTAATTATAGTATTTAAATAAACTTTATAATTTTTTATAACACTCTTAATTTTTTGTCTCTTTTTTCGTATTGCAATATGTCTCATTTCAACTAATTTCTCAGTATCTTTTACATTCAACTCTTTATTGATAATATCATTAATAATTGATATTTTTTCTTCCTCGTCATTTAGGTTCAATAAAGCCCTACCATGTCTTTCAGTCAACCCATTGCTTCTCAATTTCATAATCACTTGATCGGAATGTTTTAATAATCTCAACTTATTTGCCACAGAACTTTGTGATTTGCCGATTAGTTTAGCTATCTGTTGTTGAGTGACATTATGCTGCTCTATAAGATTTTTATAACTTATCGCTTCATCTATATAATTCAACTGTTCTCTTTGAATATTTTCAATTAAAGAAATCGCCGCACTGCCTATATCATTTACATCAAATAAAATTACCGGAATCTGTTTTAATCCAATCTTTTTCGATGCTCTTAAACGTCTTTCTCCAGCAATTAATTCATAACCAACAGAATTTTTTCTAACTACAAGAGGTTGGATTAATCCTACCTTCTCAATTGATTCAGCCAGTTCATCAATTCTCTCTTCATTAAATTCTTTTCTCGGTTGATGCGGGTTCGGTACAATTTCATTGATATCAATAAATATTATATTATTTTCCATATTTCCACTCACTTTAAAGAGGATTTTTTGTTACCTTTCCAGCCTTACGAGGATATCTAAAAGGTGTATCCTTCGTTTTTTTAATAATAATAAAATAACGATCATCATATATTATTGGTAAATTATAATGTAATGTATCAACTATTTCTCCACCTAACAAATCCAACGCATTAGAACTTCTTTTAATTTCATCAGAATAATTTTTTCCTTTATAGGCAATGAAATATCCTCCGATTTTGAGAAAAGGCAAAGCATATTCCACTAATATCGGCAAATCTGCTACAGCCCTAGAAATAACATAATCAAAACGCCGCCTATATTCATTTTGTTTAGCATAATCTTCAGCCCTACCATGTATCAAATTTACATTTTTAATATTTAACTCTTTTATAACTATTTTAAGAAAATTTATTCTTTTATTAAGAGAGTCAAGAAGACAAAATTCAGTATTTTTCATAACAAGTGATAAAGGAATCCCAGGAAAACCTGCACCTGTTCCTAAATCTAAAACTCTCTTATTCTTAAAATTAAAATCATAATTTAAGAGCAAATAACTATCAATAAAATGTTTTATATACATTTCTTCTTCATTAGTAATAGTTGTCAGATTAATCTTTTCATTCCATTCCAAAATCAACTCTCTGAATTTAATTAATTTTAGAAAGATTTCATTATCATCAATTCCTATTTTATTCAATTCATTTTGCAAAATCTCTTGATTATACATTATTATGCATTCTCCTCGTCTGCTCCATATACACTAATAAAACAGAAATATCAGCAGGACTAACACCAGATATCCTCGAAGCTTGACCAATAGATAAAGGTTTAATATCATTTAATTTTTGCCTTGCTTCCAGTCTCAATCCGTCAATTGTTAAATAATCTATTCTCTCATTTATTTTTTTATTCTCTAATGCTTTAAATCTATTTATCTGCACTAATTGTTTCTTGATATAACCATCATATTTGATTTGAATCTCACATTGCTTAATAACATTTCTATCCAACAATGGGCGATTTATATCAATCGGTTGTAAAATATCATAATTTAATTCAGGTCGCTTCAGTAATTCAAACATACTCATAGAATCATTGACTTTAGAAGAATTATAATTTTCAATTATTGGATTTATTTTGTCCGCTCTAAATTTTGTCTCTTTCAATCTTTTTAGTTCAGTTTTCATTTCTTTTTCTTTTTTCTCTAATTTCTCTACTCGTTCCTTTGATGCCAACCCTAATTCATATCCTTTGCGAGTTAATCGAATATCCGCATTATCCTGTCTTAATACTAATCTATATTCAGCTCTTGATGTCATCATTCTATACGGTTCATTGGTTCCTTTTGTCACCAAATCATCTATTAAAACGCCAATATATGCTTCCGATCGATCAAGAATCAACGGTTCTTCATTCTTGATTTTTTGCACAGCATTTATTCCTGCAATCAAACCTTGGGCTGCAGCTTCTTCATAACCAGATGAACCATTGCTTTGTCCTGCAGAAAACAAGCCATCTATATCTTTAAATTCAAGAGATAATTTAAGTACCAAAGGATTAATGCAATCATACTCAATAGCATAAGCAGGTCTCATCATTTCTACATCTTCAAGTCCAGAAATCGACTTCATGAATTCAATCTGTATATCTTCGGGCAAACTTGTAGACATACCTTGAACATACATTTCATTAGTGTCCAACCCTTCCGGCTCTATAAACAATTGATGTCTATCTTTATCAGCAAATCTGTGAATTTTATCTTCAATCGAAGGACAATACCTTGGTCCTACTCCTTCTATATTACCACTAAACATTGCAGAAAGATGAATATTATCATTAATTATTTTATGAGTAGTCACATTTGTATAACTCAACCAACATGGCTCTTGGACAATATCAATTTCTTCAGTTAAAAAAGAAAATGGTTCTATTTCAAGATCTCCATGTTGAATAATCATTTTATCGAAATTTAAAGTTCTTTTATTAACTCTAGCTGGTGTTCCTGTCTTAAATCTTCTTATACCAATACCGTGGCTTAACAAACTCTCTGTTAATCCATTGGCAGGAGCTAACCCGTTTGGTCCACTATTAAAAACACTGTCGCCTATGAAAATTTTGCCACCTAAGTAAGTACCCGATGCTAATACAATAGTTTTTCCTTCAAAAAAAGAACCAGTTGAAGTCATAATCCCTAATACTTTATTATTTTCTATAACTACTTCTGTCACTTCAGCCTGTCTCAAAAAGAGATTTTCCGTATTTTCTAGAACTTTTTTCATTTCGATATGGTACTTGTTTTTATCAGCTTGAGCTCTTAACGAGTGAACTGCAGGTCCTTTAGCACGGTTCAACATTTTGCATTGAATCATAGTACGATCGATATTAAGGCCCATTTCACCACCTAATGCATCAATTTCTCTTACTAACTGTCCTTTTGCAGTTCCTCCAATGTTAGGATTACAAGGCATCATAGCAACAGAATCCAAATTAATTGAAAAAACAATAGTTTTTACTCCCATTCTAGCAGCTGCCAAAGCCGCTTCAACCCCCGCATGTCCTGCACCAATTACAATCACATCATATTTACCTGCTGATTTTATCATTACTCTCACCACTACTTTCCTAAACAGAAATTACTAAATATTTTTGTAACAATATCTTCTTCAATAGTTTCGCCTGAAATTTCACCTAAATATTCATAAATATTTTTAATATCTACTTCAATAAAATCATAAGGCATTTTACCTTCTGCTGATTTCAAAGCATCATTAGTTTGCTCGTGAGCTTTTTCCAAAGCAGTTATATGTCTGATATTTGAAATTAAAATATTATCATTATCTTTTTTTATTCTTGCACCATAAACCATTTCAACGATTTTGTCTTCTAATTCATCTAGTCCATGCTCGAGAGCAATGGAACATTTAATAATGATATCATCGCTAATATGTTCATTTATTGTTTTCATATCTATAACTTGTGTTAAATCTGTTTTATTTATCAATACTATTGTATTACGTTCTTTAATTAAATCAATGATTTCAATATCATCCTCGGTCAATTCTTCCGCTGCATTTAGAATCAATATTATTAAATCTGCACGATTGAAATATTCTTTTGATTTTTCAACACCCATTTTTTCAATGATATCCTCTGTTTTTCTTATACCAGCTGTGTCTACAATTTTCAGTGGAATTCCTTTTATATTAATATGTTCTTCAATAATATCGCGAGTTGTTCCCGGTATATCAGTTACTA
>JAYENG010000132.1:0-12439 GCA_034721975.1 Bacillota bacterium | reverse complement strand
TAACAAAAAAAAAAAAAAAATCACAACATATTTTAGTGAAAGAACATATTTGTTGTGATTTTTGCATGTTGAATGGTTTTTGTTTCTTTATACATTTATAATTGATTTAAAGTAATTGTAAATTTTATATTTTTATCATTTACTTGCTTTTCATATTCACAGCGAATATCGTTAATGCACCTTGCATTTGTATGCCAAATAAACCTGATGCAATTGCTACATCATAGCCGTGCCTGTGTTTTATTTCACTATTTTTAGGGCTCTTTCTTTATAACAACCATCACGACTAGCGCATTTTTTACATTTTTCTACATCAAAATAATATGGAGAATCTTCCTGGACATTTACACCCCAAATCAGCATAATTTGATATCTAAATGGGAAATGTAGCAGGAATTTCAACGGATAACAGCCATTTTGCATATGCGATGTTTAAGTTAAAAATTTATTTTAACACAACGCACTGTACTTTATCAATTAAAAATAATTGAATCATCATTCATTTTAATTCAATGACTTTACTATTATAATGATATATCCATATTTTTAACACAATTATAACCGATTTCAAAAATTTCTTCATTTTTACTTGTATCTAAAATATTATAATCAGCCAAATCTTCTAATTTAATTACTACGTCACATTGATCTTTTTTGTCTGACTGAATTGCAACGCCCATCTGAAACATTCGAACTATAATTTCAGAAACACCCTCAACCTTTTCAATAGATTTTACCGGCATAATATCTATTGCTATGATTTTTTCACATTCATCAATCAAGGGTAATATTGGCACATTATCAACTAGTCCACCATCCACATATAATTGCCCCTCAATCTCAACTGGTGTAAATAGGATTGGAATTGAAGATGAAGCTTGAACCGCTTTGGCAACATTACCATTATTTATATATTCTACTTTACCAGTATTAAGATTTGATGCACAAATATAGAGTTTATGTTTCAAATCAGAAAAATCTCTTCCGCCAAGAATTTCATCTAATTTGGAGCCTAGTTTGTCTAGCGATGCAAATCCATTGACTGGAAGTGTAATCTTTGAAGCATCTGTTATTTTTAAATCTTTCATAATATCCATAATTTCATCTGGTGTTTTTTCTGTAGCAAGCAAAGCAGCTACTATAGATCCCGCACTTGTTCCCGAAAAAAAGTTTGGTTTAATCCCCTTTTCTTCCAACGCCTTTATTGCACCGAGATGCGCAAAACCTCTACTTCCACCTCCGCCTAACGCAAGTCCAATTTTCTTCATACTTTTCATCCTCATTTCTATAGATTAAAATGTTATAACTCCATTAAATACCTATATTCCTTTTGAATTTTACTATATTCGAGTTTGTCATTTGAATGACTTGACTGCTTCCCAAATATATGTTTAGCGTAACTGTTTATCAATTCGATATTATTTTTTGACGCTTTAGCTTTTATAAATCTTAAAGACTTAAACACAGCAATTAAAACCGATGCATCGGCTTGACCATAAAAAATTATTTGGTTATAGGCATCATATAAGAGCACTTCAAAATCATATGCCTCATTTATTATATATCCAATTTCTTCTTCATCTTTTAATACAACGTGAACTACTCGGCATTGAAATACTTATTCTTCTAATGTCGCATAACTCTCGTTATGCTACCATTACAGCTTGTCCAGAGCTACTACCGCTACGCCTTTTAGCATTACACAGATACTTCGATTTTGTACCAAAACTCAGTTTTTAGACGTTTCTTTTGTTCATACCAGTTAGGGTATTTTTCAAGACCCAACATTTTGTAGTTGTGCTTTTCATAGTTTCCTATATTTCAAAGTTTTGCAGACGCAAATGAAAGGAGTCTCAATACAATTGATTCTGTTTCATTCGGTTTGAAGACGATTTTTTTAGTTAGAATCATTAGTTCCTCCTTGCATAACGCGAATATATGTTCTTATTAATAGTGTAGCACATTTTTACATATTTTGCAGTAAATTTTAAAATTAAAACAAGCGATTCATCTCCCAATTGAACTAGGGAGGATTCTCGCCAGATTTTCTAAATTATTCTACCATAAAGATACAAAAAATAAAATAGCCCTCCAACTTATTATAAGAGGGCTGCTTTTTCTAATCTAAAAATTCAATTATTCCATTTTTCATTGCTTTAACAGCTTTCTCCAAATACCAATTTTTCTGTAGCAATTGCTCTTCACGTTCATTCGAAAGAAAACCAAGCTCTACCAGTGCAGCAGGCATTTTCGTCTCCCTAATAACAATCAGGTTAGGTCTAGGGACAGTTCCCCTATTTACAGCTCCCAAATCCCCGACCAAATATTTTTGAATAGTCTTAGCCAGCACATCACTATGCTTTGTTGTAAAAGGACTATAAAGCACCTCTACACCATTTGCGTTACTATTGGTGTGGGCATTTATATGTACGCTGACAAACAAATCTGCATTTAGCTCATTCGCCATATTCGCCCTCTCGTAAAGAGAAATATATTCATCGGTAGATCTAGTCATATAAACCTTGAATCCTTCTTTTTCGAGCTCTTTTTTAAGCATTAAACCGCTTTTTAAGGCCAGTGTTTTTTCATATATTCCTGAAATTTTCCCTATAGCTCCAGGATCTTTCCCTCCATGACCCGGATCAATGACAATAAGCATATCTTTATATTTTGAATTGGAAAGATCAATATTCAGGAAATTAAGAAAAAAGTTGCTCGATTCATTTCCAAGTATTTCATATTCAGTATTTTCAACCAATAAAATATCGATATCATATTCAGAACTATTTTTATTTATTGTAAAGCTCTGTACAATCGAATCATCGATATCTATATCCAACTCATCTATGTCTATGCTATCCTTTTCAAATGTCAATCTCAAATTGTTGTCAGATAACAATTCACTTTTTACCATAGTGCTTTTATTGAACTTCAAACTAAGCTGACTACTATCTTGAGCGGTTTTATAGTAATCAAAACCATTTAAAGGGTCTCCGGATATATACGCAATGATTTTATTTCCAACATCTTCAACATAAACTTCATCTAAAGATGTCTCGTTTTCTAAATTTATTACAATTCTCGAAACTACTTCATCTTCACCATACTCTTTGGTTGGATCAAATTGCGAATAAGCAACGCTGGATATCAGATCACTTGAGCTTCCTTCCGAACCATAGAGTCCATCATTGTAATTAAAAAGACAATTCATTACATCGATGATAATTTTATTATTATAAAATTTAACATTATATGCAGGTCTTTCTTTAGTATCTATTATCACTGCATCGACACCATATATTTCATCTGTATAAATATAATTGGCAGAGTTGATAAATTTTATCACCAATTCCTGAGAATCATCATCATAGAACACATCATAACCTCTTGTATCAGTCAGATTGATTGAAAGTCTGGTGTTTTGAGTTCCTTTCTTATATGTAGACACATCAACACTGTCATAATAAAGTAGATTAATCGGTACAAAATAATCTTTAAAACTACTGCTAAGTTCTGTGTTGATGATATCGACAATCAATTGATCATTTTCATTATCTTTAGCAATGTAAAAATTGCTGGACTTGACTTCCCCTGTTGTCTTTACTCTGATTTCTGGAAATCTGTTTTCCATAGTAAAATAAACATCAGAAACAATTTGTTTTTTTTCATTTATAATCACCGATCTGGTTTCCTGAACCCAGTCGACGTCCATACCGAATTGTTCCGATATGAATCTTGCCGGGACAAGAGTTCTGCTAATTCCCTCATAATCGATTATAATAGGTGGAACACTATCGGGTAGAGTCTTTTTCACACCATTTACATAAGCGATCGGCGAATTGATTTCAAGCAAGATTACATTGTTCTCATACGTAATTTCAACTTCTTTCGTATCACCAAACCACTTCACCTCAGCTCCCATCAACTCGCTGATAACTCGAACTGGTAAAAGCGTTCTAGTAGAACCATCAAGAACGTACAAAATCCCTGGAACATCCGGAATAACATCCTCTCCGTTGAGAATGAGATTGACAATGTTAAATTCCTTTACAGTCCCTATTCTAGTATCTAATGCATTAATAGTTTCACTTTCCCAAAACTCTGCAAAAGATATACTTGAGAAAACCAACATCAATAAAATAAAAACAATCAAAATAATTTTTTTCATATTCAACTTCTCCATATATTAGAATAATTACTATTGCTATTTTACCATTTTTATCTGATCATTTGTAACTATAAAGTTATATTACATTAAATTTAATATATTATACCTAAAAAAAGGACCTCATTTGAGGTCCTTTTAAAATTTGATTAATAATGCCTACTCGTCTAAATCAGCAAATCCAAACCAGAATACATTTCTAGTTGTTTTTTCCCAATCAGCTACATTATCAGATACCATCATAGAATCTGTATAAATGTAAATCGGCATATAAGCATAAGAATTCATAACCATATCTAACGCTTCATATAACATTGCAAATCTATCAGCAGGAGCTGCAGTTTTAGCATCATCTAATAATGCATCATAATCAGCATTATCCCATCTAGCATAGTTCATAGGAGAACCAGTTACAAACATTCCTAAATAAGTCATAGGGTCAGAATAATCACCAATCCAACCAGATCTAGCAATTTGATAATTACCATGTCTTCTAGTATCTTGGAATACAGCCCATTCTTGATTAGTTAAAGTAATATCGATTCCTAAATTAGTTTTCCACATTTCTTGAATAATTTCAGCGACCATTTTATGTCCTTCTGAAGTATTGTACATAATTTCAAGAGAAGGGAATCCTTCACCATCAGGATATCCAGCTTCAGCTAATGCAGCTTGAGCTTCTTCAACACCGCTACCATCTGTAGGTACATAAGCGCCGGCTTTTTCTGAGAATACATTTCCTTCATTATCATAAGAAGCAGGTGATACCATATTTACAGCTGGCAGTTGTCCGCCTTTCATCGCGTCAACGATAGCAGCTCTATCAATTGCATAGTTTAATGCTTTTCTTACTAAAACATTGTCTAATGGCTCAACAGATGTATTTAATGAATAGTAGTAAACGCCATCCATAGGTATAATATAGAAAGTATCGTCTTCAGCCATTAATCTAGGCATATCTTCTGAAGGCATATTGTCTATAACATCTAATTCGCCAGATTCATAAGCAGTTAAAGCTGTAGTAGCATCAACAATCATCAATCCCTCAATTTTGTCAAGCTTAACTTTATCAGCTTGCCAATAATTATCATTCTTGGCAAGAACTAACTTGTCGCCAGTTTTGTACTCTTCCAAATAGAAAGGTCCATTTACAATTGAAGCTTCAGGATCGATTGCCCAACCACCGTCTGGTCCTTTAACAACAGCATCTTCTCTTAAAGGGAAGAATGTGTAGAATCCAGTTAATCCTAAGAAATAAGGAGTAGGAGCAAGTAAAGTAACTTCAAATGTCTTTTCGTCGATAGCTCTAAATGTATCTACAGCAGCCTCTCCGAAAATCCAAGAATATTCAGAACCAGTAGCTGGATCTAAAACTCTTGTCCAAGCATATTCAAAATCATATGCAGTTACAGGCTTGCCGTCAGACCATAATGCGTCTCTTAATGTAAATGTGTAAGTAATTTGGTCATCAGATACAGTGTAGCTTTCTGCCATACCAGGTTGTAATTCTCCGCCAACTTCTCTCATTAAACCTTCGAACATGTTGTTAATAAGATCTCCACCGTCAGAAGCAGCGTTCAGACCCGGGTCAATAGTCTTAGGTTCAGAGCCAACGTTCCATTTTAGCACTTTTAATACTGGTTCCTCAACAACAGGTTCAGTTACAGGTTCTTCGACAACAGGTTCTTCAGTCGTCTTAGGAGCACAACCAGCAAAAGCAACAACTACCATGATTAGAACGAGTAATAATGCTAAGTTCTTTTTAAACAAATTAATCCCCTCCATAAATTTTTTTCTTTTACTTGATGATCATTGAGCAAAATACATTTTTAGTATATTAAGCAAATATTTGATTCACCAACTTAATAGTAATTATAATATATTCTAATATCAAAATCAAACATAACTTCAGAAATTTCTGATATATTAATTTTTGTTAACATTTGAAATTTCAATTGTTGCATTTTCTTTATACATATAAATATATTTTTATTGCGGTATAAAAGCAAACCCATTTGATGTTACAAAAAGGTTTGCTAATACATGCTTTATTTTACTCAGTTACCGGAAATTTTTCATCCATAAGATGGCACGCAACATAATGCCCTTCTTTAACTTCTCTTAAGACAGGTTCTTCTTCAGCACAGCGTTTCATCGCATAGCGACATCTCGTCCTAAATCTACATCCCGATGGAGGATTGATTGGTGATGGGACATCTCCTTCAAGAATAATTCTTTTAGCATTTCTTGCCACTTCAGGATCTGGAACAGGAATAGCCGAAAGAAGCGCTTGAGTATATGGATGTTCAGGAGAATCATACAAATCATTTCTCCCGGTAACTTCAACAAGTTTTCCCAAGTACATTACACCGATTCTATTTGAAATATGTTTAACCATAGAGAGGTCATGTGCAATGAATAAATATGTCAAATCAAATTCTTTCTGTAAATCATCGAGCATATTTACAACCTGTGCTTGAATAGACACATCAAGTGCAGAAATCGGCTCATCACAAATAACAAATTCCGGATCGACAGCTAAAGCTCTCGCTATACCTATACGTTGTCTTTGTCCACCACTGAACTCATGAGGATAACGACTCGCATGGTCTTTACTTAAGCCAACACGTTCCAATAAATCTAATACTCGTTCATTTCTTGCAGCTCCTGAAGCAATATTGTGAATATCCAAAGATTCTCCAATAATATCTCCAACAGTCATTCTAGAGTTAAGAGATGCATATGGATCTTGAAAAATCATTTGAATTTTTTTTCTATATGGTTTTAACTCGTTTTCAGATAAATTGCTTATGTCTACACCATCATAAATTATCTCGCCAGCGGTTGGATTATATAATCTGATTATAGTCCTGCCAGTAGTAGATTTACCACAACCTGATTCTCCAACAAGCCCTAAGGTTTCACCTTTACGAATAAAAAAACTTATATCGTCGACCGCTTGGACATACTCTCTTGATCTCCCGAAAAATCCCTTGGTTATTTCAAAATATTTCTTGAGATTTTTTACCTCAAGCAATATTTCATTATTGCTTTTACTAGACATTATTTGATTACCTCCCTTTTTACACCATTATCGATTTCAATTTTTGGTGCATTTTCATGAAGTAACCAACAAGCCGAACGATGATCAGGAGTCAAATAAGTATACTCTGGTGCTTGTTCTAAACAGATTTTCATAGTATACGGACACCTCGGTGCAAAAGGACAACCTTTTGGTGGTTTAACTAAATCAGGCGGTGTACCAGGAATCGGTAATAATTTTTGCTTCTCTCTAACGTCCATTCTTGGAATCGATTTTATTAATCCCATAGTATATGGATGATTAGGTTTATAGAAAATTTGTTCAGCAGTACCTTCTTCCATTATCAATCCACCGTACATAACAACAACTTTTGAACAAACATCAGCAATAACCCCAAGATCATGGGTTATTAAAATTACCGATGTATCCATTTTATCTTTCAATTCTTTAATCAACTCTAAAATTTGAGCTTGAATTGTAACATCTAAAGCTGTAGTCGGTTCATCTGCAATCAACAAATCTGGTTTACAAGATAACGCAATCGCAATCATCGCTCTCTGTCTCATCCCACCGCTAAATTCATGTGGGTAATTATCTACACGTTTTTCTGGTGAAGGAATTCCAACAGTCCTTAGCATATCTATCGCTTTAACTCTCGCCTCTTTTTTATCAACATGTTGATGTCTGACAATTGCCTCGATAATCTGATTTCCAATTGTGTAAACTGGATTCAACGAAGTCATCGGGTCTTGAAAAATCATTGCGATTTCATTACCACGAATAGTCATCATCTCTTTTGTAGATTTTTTTGTCAACTCTTCGCCTTTAAAAATAATATTCCCATCCTTGACTTTACCTGGATATTGAAGCAGTCCCATAACAGACATCGACGTAACTGATTTTCCTGAACCAGATTCTCCAACAATCCCAAGAGCCTCGCCCTTATCCAGATTAAAGCTTACACCACGTACAGCTTGAACTTCACCCACGTGAGTATAGAATGACGTTTTCATATTATTAACTTCTAATAATCTTTCACTCATTTTTTCACCTCTCTCTACTTACGTAAGCGTGGGTCTAAAGCATCTCTTAAACCATCACCTAAAAAGTTAAATGCCAATACTGTTACAGAAATAAACGTTGCAGGAAAAAACAATTGGTAAGGATACATCCTTAAACCAGCAACAGCATCATTTGCCAATGTTCCCCAAGAAGCCATCGGTGCATTTACACCTAAACCGATGAAACTCAAAAATGCCTCTGTAAAAATCGCACTTGGAATCAGCATCGCAAGAGCTACAATAATCGGTCCCATTGCATTTGGAACCAAATGACGTACTAGAATTCTCCAAGGGCTCGCTCCTAGAGTTCTTGCCGCAAGTACAAATTCTTGTTCTTTAATACTTAAAACTTGTCCTCTGACCAAACGCGCCATATTTACCCAATAAACAGTACCTAATGCAATCATTATCGTTTTTAATCCTGGTTCGAAAATAACCATTAACATGATTACATATAACAAAAGTGGAACAGTTGCGATGACATCAACGATACGCATCATGACATTATCTGTTTTTCCTCCTTTGTAACCGGCAACACCACCATATAACACTCCGATAAAGAAGTTTACAATTGTTGCCACTAATGCTATCAATAATGATATTCGCGCTCCGTAAATAACACGGATATATAAATCTCTTCCTAATGAATCCGATCCAAACCAATAAGTCTTATTTAATATTTTATCATGAATATCAATAGAGTCTCCATCGACACGAATCTCAAATTTCTTGGCATCGGGATCTCCTGATTTTTTCGCAGCAACTGCGAAACTGTAGTCGATTACAACTTCTTTTCCAGCAACTTCATAAGATCTATATTTTTGCATCATATCCTCGGCGGTCGGCACTAATCTTTTGTTGATATGCCCATCTTCCGTTACCTCGAGAAGTTTATATTCTTTATTCATATGTACATAATTATTATCATCTATCTGGTAGATTTCCATAGTCGGTCCAATATTACCCAATTCAAGATTCTGATCAGAATAACTAAATCTTGAAAAGAACGGTCCTAAAATCGCTAATAAAGCCATCAAAATAATGAAAAACAAACCAATCATAGAAAGGTGATTTTTCTTAAGTCTTCTCCATGCATCCTGCCAATAAGTTAAACTCGGACGAGCAATAACTTCCTTATCAAGAGTCGACATGTCAACTTTTTCCCACATATCCGTAGATATTTTTTTATCTGTCATAGTCTCCTCCTATTCTCCTAATTTAATTCTTGGATCGATAAATCCATAAGCAATATCTACAATTAAAATCATAACTATTGCAAAGAATGCATAAAATATAGTTATTCCCATCAAAACAGTGTAATCTCTATTACCTACTGATTCAACGAAATGTTTTCCCATACCTGGAATTGCAAAGATTCTCTCAATTACAAAAGATCCAGTTAAAATTGCCGCAATCATCGGTCCCATATAAGTAATTACCGGAATCAATGCATTTTTAAGAGCATGTTTCCCAATAACTATGAATTCAGGTAAACCTTTTGCCCTGGCGGTTTTAATATAGTCTTGTTGCAAAACCTCCAGCATACTAGAACGAGTCAACCTTGCTACAAAAGCAAGCGAGAAACCACTTAGAGATACTACAGGTCCGATGTAATGTTTCCAAGTTCCAATTCCATGAGATGGTAAAATACTGAATTTCGAACTGAAAAAATAAATTATCAGAGTCGCTATAACAAAACTTGGAACCGCAACACCAAGCGTTGCAAAAATCGTTACAATATAATCAGTTAATGAGTTCTGTTTCAATGCGGATGTAATTCCAATCGGTATCCCCAGTACAATGATTGATAAAATAGCCAGTCCCCCAACTTTAGCTGATACAGGAAATCCTGCATAAATCAAATCATTAACCGTTATCCCGATCCTTTTAAATGATGGCCCAAAATCAAATCTTGCAACTCCTGCTAAATAATCAAAATACTGTTTGTAAAGTGGATCGTTTAAATGATATTTTTCATTTAATGCTTCTAGCACTTCTGCAGGTAATTCTTTTTCACTGGTGAAAGGTCCACCAGGAATGGCATGCATTAAGAAAAATGTAATTGTAATGACAAACCACAAAGTGATTATCATCGATATAACTCTTTTAAAAATGTATGAACCCAAATTTTTCACTCCTTTCAAAATTTTCAAACAATTTAACTTCTAATTGGGATTTCATATTTTTCAACACACATATATTATCCCCAGCGCAGTTTTGCACTATTTAAGTTTAAACCAAACATGCCTTAAATTCAATAAAATCAATACTTTTAGCACTTTAAGAAAATGTAACATTTAAAATCAAGCAATAAAAATCCTCCTTGGCTATAAGGAGGAAATGTTTAAAAACTCTTCTTCAGTAATTATTTTAACACCAAGACTTAGCGCCTTGTCATGTTTAGAACCGGGATCCTTGCCTACGATAACAAAGTCTGTATTTTTGGAAACCGACGAAGCGGGTTTTCCACCAAGTTCTAATATTTTCTCTTTAATCCCATCTCTTGTAAAATGCTCCAAGCTGCCGGTAACGACAATTTTCTTGCCTTCTAATATGTTAGATTGATTCGATGCTTTCATATAACTTATATTGATGCCGCTCTTAATCAATTTATCAATTATAATCAATTGTTCTTCATCGTTGAAAAAGTTCATGATACTCTCTGCCATCTTCATTCCGATCTCATCAATTTCAACTAAATCTTCTACACTGGCCTTCATTAACAATTCCAAATTTCCAAAATGTACACATAGATTTCTTGAAGCAACTTTTCCCACAAGAGGAATGCCAAAAGCATTTACAAGTTTGTCCAAATTGTTATCTTTGGATTTTTCTATTGCCGACAAAATATTATCAATGGATTTTTCACCTAATCGATCAAGTTCAATAAGATTTTCTCTATGTTCCTCTAGATAATAAATATCTGAAATGTTCTTTAAATATCCACCGTCAATTAGCTGAATAACAATACTTTCACCAAACCCATCAATATTCATGGCATCTCTCGATACAAAATGAATCAATTGACGCGATGTCTTTGCAGGACATTTCTCATTCGGGCATCTAAGAGCAACCTCACCTTCATACTTGACAGTTTCAGTTTCACAGACAGGGCATTTCAGTGGCAATTTGAATAAAACTTCATCGCCTGTTCTTCTTTCTGTCAACACCCTGACGACTCTAGGAATGACATCACCCGCTTTTTGAATAATTACATGATCTCCAATTCTTATATCCTTTTCATCAACATAATCCTGATTATGCAATGTAGCTCTGGAAATCGTCGAACCCGCGACAAATACAGGTTTTAAAACAGCCGTCGGTGTCAACACTCCAGTACGTCCAACTTGCACAATAATATCTTCAAGGATTGTTTCTTTACCTTCTGGTGGAAATTTATAAGAAATAGCCCATTTGGGGCTCTTTGATTTGACTCCCAACATTTCTCTTTTTTCCAATTCGTTGACCTTTACAACTAATCCATCAATCTCAAAACCTAAATATTTTCTCTCAATAGTATATTTATCAATATCCGCGACAATGTCATCCATGCTTTGGTAATAAAAAGTCTTCGACACTTTGAAACCCAATGATTGCAACCAATCCAGATTGTCAAAATGAGATTTTTTAGAATCGGTTTCACTTAAAATATCAAATACAAAAATATCCAACATTCTAGTCGCTGTTATTTTTGAGTCTAATTGTCTTAAAGAACCGGCTGCAGCATTTCTAGGATTTGCAAAATTATCCTTTATATTTTCAAAATCAGAATTTGCAATAAACACTTCTCCTCTTATATCTATATCTTTTGGAAAATTATTGGAATTTATTTTTTTTGGAATATCAGAAACTGTTTTAAGATTTTCAGTAATTATTTCTCCTTCAACACCATTTCCTCTTGATAAACCAGTTACAAGTTTTCCATTTTTATATGTTACAGAAGCAGATATTCCATCTATTTTTGGTTCCACGCTATATTCAATTATATTATTTTTATTTAAGTTTAAAAAATTAAAAATTCTTTTTTCAAAATTTCGTAAATCTTCTTTATCAATCGCATTTGAAAGCGAGAGCATTTGAACTCTATGTTTGGATTTAACAAAATTTTTTGAGGGCTTATATCCTACAGATATTGATGGGGACTCCTTATCTTTTAAAAAATTATATTTT
>JAYENG010000131.1:0-2135 GCA_034721975.1 Bacillota bacterium | reverse complement strand
TTTCTCGCTCGACTTGCATGTGTTAGGCACGCCGCCAGCGTTCATCCTGAGCCAAGATCAAACTCTTAATTAACGCTTGCATGTTTCATTTGTTTTGCATTTCACTACTTCAGTTTTCAAGGTTCTCGCCGCTCTCAGCGACTCTATCATAATAGCATTTCCACTACTTGATGTCAACACTATTTTAATATTTTATGATGTTTTTTTATCTCGCTGATTCTACAATTTTCCTTCGAAATTTGTTAAGCAACTTTTACAATATACAACTTAATTTAGTAAATGTAAAGTCTTTTTTTGTAAAAAAAACAATAGTACCCTATTGGATACTATTCCTTCTTATAATAATAGACTATCAAGAGTATTTTTAAACCTTTCAATAAATTCATCAATCTCATCTATGCTAACAGTTAGAGGTGGAACTATTCTTATAGTGTTATTACCCGCTCCAATGATTATGAGTTTGTATTCAATAGCTTTATTGACAATATCCTTGGTTTCAATTTTCTCTATATCAAATTCTACTCCTATGATCAGTCCCTTTCCTTTTATCTTTTTTACAAATTTCATATTCTTAGTCATTTGCTCCAATTCATGTTTGAGATAATTTCCTTTGATACTCACTTCATTCAAAAACATCTTATCACTGATTGTATCTACAACAACATTTGAAACTGCTGTAACCAAGGGGTTTCCTCCAAAGGTACAACCGTGGTCTCCATATGTCAATACATCCGCCTTTTTATTCACCATGAAAGCACCTATTGGAATACCAGCTCCCAATCCTTTTGCCATCGCCACAACATCAGGTACAATATCATAGTTTTGATATGCAAAGAATTTACCAGTTCTCCCTATTCCGGATTGCACCTCATCAAAAATCAATAGAGCATCATATTTTTCAATTAATTTTCCAATCTCTTTTAAAAAAACATCATCTATACCGTTGACTCCACCTTCACCTTGTATAGGCTCCAATATCACACCGCAAACATCGTCATCCATTTTATTCCTTAAGTCTTCAATGTTGTTGAATTCAACTTCTTCAACGTCTTCGATAAGCGGTTTATAATACTTCTGATATTTCTCCTGACCAGTAACCGCTAAAGCCCCCATTGTTCTTCCATGAAAAGAGTTTTTCATATATAGAATTTTAGTTTTTCCCATTTCATATCCATATTTTCTAACAACTTTCAACGCACCTTCAATAGCCTCACTTCCACTATTGCAAAAAAATACCGATTCATGCTTTGAAAGTTTAACTAATTTATCAGCAAGGGAAATTTGATTATCATCATAATACAAATTTGAAATATGAATCAACTTCTCTGATTGATTTTTAATCGCTTCAATAACTTTTGCATTTGAATGCCCCAAGGAATTTACTGCGACTCCTGCAACAAAATCCAAATATTTATCTCCATTCTTTTCATAGATATAGGTTCCTTCGCCTTTTACAAAATTTAAATCGAATTTTTTATATGTTTTCATTATCGTCATTTTTATCACTCCTCTATCATTGTTCCGATACCTTCATCGGTAAATACTTCAAGTAATATACTATGGGTGATTTCACCGTTGATTATATGTGCACTTGAAACCCCATGTTCTATTAATTGAATACATGATTGAATTTTCGGAATCATGCCACCATTAACAACCCCGCTTGCTATCATAGTCTTGGCTTCTTTAATACTTAATCGACTATTGAAAGTCTCTTTATCATTAAAATCAGTATAGACTCCATTTACATCACTGATTAAAAACAACTTCTCCGCATTCATGCTCATGGCAATTTCACTTGCCACATCATCCGCATTAATGTTGTAAGTGTTTCCTTCATTGTCAAATCCTATCGGCGATATTATAGGCAAATATTCATTTTTCAAAAGCATATTTAAAAATTCTGTATTAATTTCATCTACATTCCCTACGTGTCCAATATCTACTTCAGCATCAACAATTTTTTTCTTAGCCTTTATTAACCCTGCATCTTTTCCATTTACTCCAATAGCTTTTACTCCTTGATTGTTGAACAAAAGAGTCAATTCCTTATTTACATGCCCAGACAACACCATTTCAACTTCATCTATAGCCCTATCATCAGTAATCCTATATCCATTATGAAAAGCAGTTTC
>JAYENG010000130.1:0-2161 GCA_034721975.1 Bacillota bacterium | reverse complement strand
CGCCAGCGTTCATCCTGAGCCAAGATCAAACTCTTAATTAACGCTTGCATGTTTCATTTGTTTTGCATTTCACTACTTCAGTTTTCAAGGTTCTCTTTGCTTCTCGCCGCTCTTGGCGACTCAATAATAATAACACTTTCGTTTTCCTAAGTCAAGCATTATTTATATTTTCTAGTGCCTATATATTATACCCGCATTTTCGACTTGTTAAACAATCTAATGGGGCTGACAAGAATTAATACTAGCAATTATTCAGCCCGATGTCAATACTAAATTTCACTTTTATTGTAATCAATATTTCTATAACTCTTTCAATGTTGAAATATCATGCTTCTTTACTTTTAAATATATTTATTCAGATTTTTAATCGGAATAATCTTTTAATGATTTCATCTTTTTTATATTGATCTCAATATAAATATTTATTGAAAAAATAGAAATATTTTAAAATATCGTCGCTAATTATTACTTATAATCACCAACAAACTACCAAATATAAATGTTACCGTTGTTATCACAACCAATTTTTCATGAGCCATATCTCTCATTATCGCATCTAATTATTATGGAAATGGAAAAAAACTCTTAAAAGAATCCTATTTCAGAATTTCAAATTCAATTATCCCCATATAACCAGGAGCTATTTCATATTTTTCAAATATCATTACAATGTTTTCATCTGAATTTATATAGAATTTTTGATTTGAATCAATCGTTAAAAATCCCATGTCTCCGTCAAAAAATATATTTTTAGGATCTTTTTTCATTACATCGATTCCTTCAATCACCTTTTCATTGATAACATCGATGTAATTTTCACCAAAAATATCTTCCAAATCAACTTCACGATTTTCAATTATATCTAAGTTATAAAAAGTATATTGGGTATAAGCACTCCCTAACGATTCATATTGATAGATGACAAATGACAAATAATTTTCGCTGATCGATTTCACTTCATAATCCACAGTTGCTTTAATGGGATGAAAATTTTCTTTTGTTCCACCTGTTGAAAAGTATGCTTCTTTGTATTCTTCGGCACGTATTTCAATTTCTTCTAGATTTTCACTCAGTTTTTTTTGAATTTCTAGATTTATTTTTGCTTCAAGTACGGGATCGTTTATTCCTTTTATTTCAGGAATCGAAATTTCTGCATTTAAATTTTCATTATTTATCTCGAACGATCTATAAGTCATGATTCTTGCAACTGATTTAAGAATCGGTATTTCATTAATTGTATCAGCAAACACTTCACTACTGTTCACTCCTATGCCTATCGCGCTTAAACCGATTAAAACCGTCGCAGCTAATCCAACACCACTTCTTCTTATGAACCTCAGTTTTAGTCTTCTTTCATCGCCCTTGCTAATCGCTCCATCAACTACAGTAGACAGCGACTCAGGTATCTCGATATTTTCAGAACTTCTTCTTATTTTGTTTTCCATAACTACACCCTTTCTTCTACTTGAATTTTCAGTATTTTAAGCGCCTTGTATAAACGGGTTTTGACAGTATTGATATTTAGATTCGTAATACTCGCTATATCCTCGATTTTCATATCAGCAAAATATCTAAGCGTTATAATCGATTTGTAGTCGTCTTTCAATCCTTCGATAGCATTGTATAAATCAATGTTTTCTGCTTGATTTGGTGCTTCTACCGTTTCACTTATCACCGAATCCGTCAAAACATATTTTTTGTTTTTCTTAATGTATGTAAGACTTGTATTTATAACAATTCGATAAAACCACGTTTTATAATATTCTGTTTTCTCCAACCCATCGATTGATTTTACCGCTTTATAAACAGCTTCTTGAACAACATCAAGCGCATCTTGTTCGTTCTTTACATACCTATATGCAAACCGGTATATGTTTTCCTGATTACTTTTGATGTATTCTATCAACTGTTTATAATGTTCGTTTTGTTTTTTCGACATCTTTCATCAACCTCCTCTCATACATTAGACTCAAAGTTGATCAATAAAGTTTTAAAAATATAATTATATACAAAAAAAATAAAAAAGAACCTATAAAAATAGATTCTTCTTTGAAAACCGGCGACTTCCTACTCTCCCAGGCAGTTGCCCACCAAGTACCATCGGCGCAAGAAAGCTTAACTTCTGTGTTCGGTATGGGAACAGGTGTAGCCTTTCCGCCAT
>JAYENG010000129.1:0-2164 GCA_034721975.1 Bacillota bacterium | reverse complement strand
TGCTATAAATCCTGCTAGTCCAGTAAAAAACCGTCACAAACGGCATAAAATCGAGAAAAATTTCAATAAATGGATCGGCGAGAATCAGATTGCACTCATATGCGGTCATACACATAGGCTTAAATACCCGAAAACCGAAGAACTTCCTTATTTCAATGCAGGCAGTTGCATCTATCCTTCAAATATAACCGGTATAGAAATAATAAATGGAACTATCCAAACGGTCATATGGAAGATTATAGCCAATCAAGTTGGATATCTTGAAGTGATAAGGCAGATTATTAGAGGACCTGATCCTCTCGAAAAATTTGATATACGCTAAATTAAAAATTCATTTTCGTAAAATAAGAAACTCAATTTCTTGAGTTTCTTTTCTTCAGTTTAAGGTACTCATCACAAGCACCTTTTATCTATTAGATTTCAATTGTACGATGTAACTAATTCTACTTTATTCATCTTGACATTTATTTCCTTTAATTCTTTGACTGTATCAAATTTAAATCCGATCATCTCAGTTCTAAATTCTATCAATTGAGCCGTTTCTCCTACTACTGAATTCAATTTCATATTTATTTCTTTTTGACCTTCAATCAAATCATCTTGAACTCTCTTCATCTCGTTTTGACCTTCAACCAACTGAAAAAGAATATTCATTACTTTATCATCCATTAATTCACCTCGCCTCTTGCTTTCTTGTATTTATTTATATGTTATCACTTTTATTTTCTTTTTCAATCGAAGCCATCTTTTCCTTTAAGCATATGCTATCCAATTAGATAGATTTTATTCCGAGATAGATTTCCAATACAAACCAAATAAAAAAGGGAGATACCAAATAATATCTCTCCTCAAAATTGATTTATTTAACAATATTGATAGTACATTTTTTAACCTAATCTACATATCACGCTTTTATAGCCCAACGCATTTTAGTAGAACGAGCACGACTATTCAGGTTGCATTCTTCTGCTGATGGTCGAATAATCTCGGGGGCTATTTCACTGTAAACTCCTTCACGCAATAAACGTTTAAAAGATTTTTTTACAAGACGATCTTCTCCTGAATGAAAAGAAAGTATCGCAACACGTCCACCTTCAGCAAGAACGTCGGGAAGTTTCTCCAAAAATTCATATAGTGCTTCAAATTCACTGTTTACATCAATTCGCAGCGCTTGGAAACATCTTTGACAAGACTTTTTAATTTCATCCTCCCTTTTATTTTCCGGAATAAATGATAGCGCATCTTTGATAATATTTTGAAATTGAATTGTAGTTGCGATATTCGCGCCCTTTTTAATTTCAGAAACAATAGCACTAGAAATCACTTCAGCATGAGGTTCATCTGCATTTTCCAACAACATGCCATATAATTCATCTTTTGATACATTTCTTAATCGCTCAGCAGCAGATATGCCTTTTTTGGGATTTAATCGCAAGTCTAATGGCCCATCATACTTATATGAAAATCCTCTTTCAGGATTGTCTATTTGCATTGAAGATACACCCAAATCTGCTAATACAAAATTCAGTAGTCCAGACTCGGCTGTAATTTGATCTATGTTTGAAAAGTTCATTTGCCTGATAGTTAAAATCTCATCGCCATAACCTAATTTCTCTAAACGTTCCTTGGTACACGGCAATTCGATTGGATCTACATCAAATGCATATAAGTGTCCCTTCGAATCTAAACATTTAAGCATTTCCAAAGTATGACCACCATAACCGAGTGTTGCATCCAATCCAATTTGACCGGGAGCAATTTGTAAAAATTCCAATATTTCTTTAACACAAATAGAAATGTGCATGCCAGCCGGTGTACTACCCTTTTGAATCACTCTCGCCACAGTATCGGCATATTTCTCTGGTTGTAATTCTTTATATTTTTCCTTAAATGATTTTGGATGAGTGCCTTTATATCGGACACGTCGTTTGTGTTTTTTCTCATGATTATCCATCGATAGACCTCTCTAATTTTCATATATTATTTTACATGTATAATAAAGCATAGATTCTATTCGTTAATTCGTTGTTCTCCCACTTTTTAACAGAATTTCTGGCAAGAAGTCCCCTTCCTCAAAGCCGATAGGCTTAAGTGAGGGATGAATTGCCAGTTATTGTTATGACTTGTTTGTTTTACATGTTTTAGATTTACCTGTTTATAATTT
>JAYENG010000128.1:0-12807 GCA_034721975.1 Bacillota bacterium | reverse complement strand
TTAAACATATAATATACCTCCAAATTTATGAATGAATTATCCATAAAAAAGTATATCATAATTGGAAATTAATAATCGTAATTCTTAGCCATTAATTATTTAAATCCACACAATATGAGAAAGAGCCAAGTTAAAATTAAAGATTGTAAAAAATATATTGCAAAAATGGGTGCAGGATCAACTATCAGAAACATGTAATACGACCTTTTCAAACCATATTAATTTTTATGTGATTATAATTTTTTATTAGCTTTATGTACTTATTTGATGAGAATTGACTACTTGTAAAATATTATTTATAGAATAACCTACGGTGAACAAGACCATAAGTAACGGTAAATAAGAATCTTCAATTATGATTATGTGGATGAAGAGAACTGAGCTCAAGTTTTGAGGTCAGTTTTCTAGTGATATTGATAATTTTTCATATATGTGATAACATTAAATCGGACGAAAGATAATCGACCGAAAGGAGTGGGCGATAATTGGATTATTCTGATGAATTAAAAACTATGGAGTATAAGCAGGAATACTCTAAGACAATTTTAAAAACAATTTGTGCATTTGCGAATTTTCATGATGGCATTATTGTAATTGGAATCAAAGATAATAACGATATTGTTGGAGTGCAAAAGATTGATGAACTCAAACTTAATATAGAAAATGCCATAAACGATGCAATATTACCGAATCCTTATTATGAGTTTGATATCGACACAATTGAAGATGCGAAAATCCTACTAGTCAAAGTTCATAAGGGGGATCACACACCATATACATATAAGGGTAAATCTTATATTAGACGTGATACTTCAACAGTTCAAACGGATACAATTACGCATCAGAATCTGCTTCTTGCAGGAAGAAATTTAGGTTATGAGGATTTGCCTGTACCTTTTGAAACATTGTCTTTCAGTTATTTCGAGAGTCTGTTGAAAAAGGAATATCAAATCAGTTCATTATCAGAAGATTTATTGCGTACGTTAGGTTTGCTGAAGAATAATGAATATAACAATGCAGCTGCATTAGTTTCTGACGAGAATCCAATAGATAATGCAGTGGTTCAGTTGGCAGCTTTTTCAGATAAAGGTGTTGGAAGAATTAAGGACAGAAACACTTTAGCATCGATATCGATATTGAAGCAGTATGATGAATGTATGTCATTTTACAAAAAGCATATTAATGTCGGTGAAATCATTGAAGGTGCATATAGGAAAACTGTTGAAGATGTACCTTATATAGCCTATAGAGAAGCAGTTGCCAACATGATTGTTCATAGGGATTATTCTGTCTCGGTTGATGCAAGGATTGAGTTTTTCTCTGATCGGATAGAGATTGTATCACCAGGAGGATTGCCACTTGGAATGTTAGTTGAAGAATATATGGAAGGCATGCTGTCTAAACCACGGAATAAGACGCTAACAGATATTTTTCTTCGTCTGAAGATTATTGAAAGGCTTGCGACAGGTGTTAGGCGGATTAAAGAACAGTATATTCATCAAGAAATAAAACCTATATTTAAGGTTAGTGAGAATGCTGTGATAGTGATACTGCCATATGTAAAAGAGTCATCTGCCCCTGTTAATGAAGCTGTCAGAGAGAATGCTATTACCTTAACAGGGAAAGAACTAATTATATATAATCTTATACGTAAACAACCATCGATTAAGAGGGCGGAAATTCAGAATCATATCAACTTAGAGAAATCACAGACAATAGAGTTGTTGAATATTCTTAGAAATGCTGGTTGGATTATAAAAGTTGGAAATGGTCCTGCAACAGGATATCAAGTATTGAAGTAGTTGATTAAATTTTATTTTGTCGGCGGTAGATATCGAATCGTCTTGTATCTACCGGCAGCTAATTTGATGAGAATTGACTACTGTAAAATATTACTTATAGAATAACCTGCGGTGAATGTTATCATAAATAGAGAATATGTTCAAGTCAAATTCAAATGGATAACTTATAAGGACAATTAATTCACTACTTTGATGAATTGCGGGAATGAAATTTCAACAAAAGGCGCCATGTATACCATCCAAATCCATCAACGAAAAGTAGACAAATCCATCAACGAGTGTTATGCTGTATATGACAGGAAGTGGATTATGATGAAGTATATAAACAGGATTATTGAAGAAGAATTGGATTTAGCGCTTCGTTCGTCTGGAGCAGTTTTGATTGTAGGCCCAAAGTGGTGTGGGAAAACAAGCACCGCAAAATACAAATCACATAGTGAAATATATATGCAAGATCCAGATCAATCAGAGAACAATCTAAAAATCGCCAGGATCAAACCTTCATTACTTCTTGAGGGTGAGACGCCTAGATTAATCGATGAGTGGCAAGTTGCCCCAACTTTATGGGATTCTGTGCGATACTCAGTCGATCGTCGTGGTGGCGTAGGACATTATATTCTAACGGGCTCTGCTGTTCCTGTTGATAATAAGACAAGGCATACTGGAACAGGTAGAATTTCACGGATTATGATGCGGCCAATGAGTCTTTATGAATCTGGAGAATCAAATGGTTCAGTATCACTATCAAAAATTTTTGAGAAGAATACAATTAGTGCGAGTGGATCCGATTTGGGTATTGAAGAATATGCATCCTTGATATGCCGAGGTGGATGGCCAGAATCAATAAACTCTAGTGAAGAGGTTGCATTGAGAAGGACTAGTGATTATACTAATGCCGTGATCAACTATGATGTAGTTGCAGTTGATGGAGTTGATAAGAATCCTAATAAAGTTGATCAGCTCTTAAAATCTCTTTCTAGAAATATTTGTACGACAGCATCGATTCCAACAATAATCAATGATGTTTTAGGAAGTGAAGAGACCATATCTGAAAATACTGTGAAATCATATATGAACGCACTTCAGAGAATATTTGTCATTGAAAATATGCCAGCTTGGAGTCCTTCGTTGCGATCCAAAACGGCTATTAGAACTTCACCAAAACGATTGTTTGTAGACCCTTCGTTGGCAACAGCTTCTCTAGGTATGACTAAAGATGCGGTATTAAAGGATTTCAATTTTTTTGGATTTTTATTTGAGGCTCTATGTATCAGAGATTTGAGGATTTATGCTCAATCGATAGGCGGAAAAGTGTTTCATTATAGAGATAAGAATGATTTAGAAATCGATGCAATAATCAGTCTTACAGATGGTAGATGGGGAGCGGTGGAGATCAAACTTGGTGATTATGAAGTGGATGCCGCGGCTCGGAATCTCTTGAAACTAAGAGATAAAATAGATAGTATCAGAATGAAGAAAGCATCTTTTTTAGTGGTATTAACTGGAACGAAGTATGCCTACGAAAGAAAAGACGGGGTATTAGTTGTCCCGATTGGATGTTTGAAGAACTAGAAGGTGACAATTGAGTCAAAAGAATGTTATTTGAACAGAAACCGGACGAACTAATTTCGTCCGGTTTCTTCCGGTTGATGAGAATGATCTAAGTTAGTATTTAATTAACGGAAATCATCAGATAGATATCACATTTGTATGGTTTTGAAATCATACGGTGAACCGTATCATAAGTAGTAGAAAACGACTCAATAGTTTTTACCTATACGGTAAATAAACAGTTGATTTTTTGTGATATTATGGTATAATTTATTTACCGGTGAGGTAAAGAGGTGGTCAGTTGCCTACGATTCTATATAGAACTAAAACACTTGAAAAAGCATGTACAGACTATTCAAAAGCAAATAAGAAATATGGTTCAGAGATGGCTGATAAAATTCACCAAAGAGTTGATGAAATAATGGCGGCAGATTCAGTAGCAATATTGCTAAAATTTAAGATTGGAAGATGTCATAAACTCAAGGGTGATAGGAAAGAGGAATATGCAATGGACTTAATACACCCATTTCGTCTGGTATTTATTCAGATTGAGGGTGAAATTGAACTTGTGAAAATTATTGAAATAGAAAATTATCATTAAATTTATGAAAAAAAGGGAGGAATTTATATGATGAGAAGCAAAAAAACCATAGCAGTTCCACCTGGTGCTACAATCAGAGAACAACTAGAAATGAGGGGCATGAGGCAAAAGGAATTTGCTACTAGACTAGGATTATCAGAGAAGCATGTCAGTAGGCTGATTAATGGACAAGTTGAATTGACAAAAGATGTATCAATAAGACTAGAATCGGTTTTAGGCGTACCTGCTAGTTATTGGAACAACCTTGAATCAATATTTCGTGAAAAACTTGCTCGTGTTGAAGATGAGAACCAATTAGATGTAGATGCAGAGATTGCAAAGCTATTTCCATATCCTAAAATTGCCAAATTAGGATGGGTACCAAAAACGAGCAATGCAGAAGAAAAAGCATTGAATTTAAGACGTTTTTTTGAAGTATCGAAATTGGATATTTTAGAAGATTTGAAAACACCGGGAATAGCATGCAGAAAACTAGGTGCGAGTGGAAATGTTGATTACAGTTTAGCGGTATGGGCTCAAAAAGCAAGAATTGAGGCTCGCGAGTATGATCTATCTCCAATAAACTTAAGTGGACTAAAAAGTGTTTTACCAAGAATTAGAGAAATGACAATAATGGATCCTGAAGACTTTTGTGGAGAACTTATTAAAATGTTAGCAAAATATGGGATCGCAATTGTATTCCTTCCTCACATAGGTGGTTCATTTTTACATGGTGCAACTTTTTATGAAGGAAAGAATATCGTTATGGGTTTGACTGCAAGAGGAAAAGATGCGGATAGATTTTGGTTTAGTTTATTCCATGAGATAAATCATATTTTGAGTGGACATATAAATAATCCTAGTGGAACTAGTGATTCAGATGAAGAAGAATCGGATATATTTGCAAAGAATATTCTGATTCCATCAGATCAATATAATGATTATATTGAAAGAGAGTGTTTTTCGAAAAAGTGTATTATTGAATTTGCTAATGTATTAGGAGTTGCGCCATGTATTGTGCTTGGAAGATTGCAAAAGGAAAACTATGTACCTTATAATCGGTATCACGATTTAAAAATTCAATATAGTATTTTATAGACAATAATGGAGCATTCTAAAGTTTTTGAATGCTTCTATTTTAATTGTAGAAGTTTCAAAATATGGTTTATCTATTACAGTGAATGAATAATGTTATTAGTGACTTTCAAGCAAATATCACATTTGTATGGTTTTGAAATCATACGGTGAACGTATCACAAATAGGACTATAGAGTTGGTGAATATAAGGAACTCAATTGTCTATGAGATTTTCTAAAAAAGGTTATTGGAGCGGTCTCTTGACACGATTCTTTATCAAGTATAAAATGGATGCATACTCCATAAAATACTTTACCGAGGTGGTTTTATGTATATCAAGCGAATTATTGAAAATAAAATTAAAAATATGATTGAGAAGTTTCCTGTGGTGCTTGTTACTGGGCCAAGACAAGTTGGCAAGACTACGATTCTTAATGAATTGTTGGTGAAAAATGGTATGTATGGGTATATTACTTTAGATGACCCTATGATCAGGAATCTAATTAAAGATGATCCCATTTTATTTTTACAGAAATATGAAACACCATTGATTATTGATGAAATCCAATACGCACCAGAATTATTTCAATATATCAAAATATTTGTTGATAAAAAAATGATGGTAGAAAATCAAGAAACAAATGGCATGTATATTTTAACGGGTTCACAAATGTTCAGAATGATGAACAATATTTCGGAGTCATTGGCTGGCAGAGTGGGAATCTTAAATCTCTTGGGGCTTTCGACAAATGAGATCAACTCAACAGGAGAAAGAGAATTTCTGCCAAAATTTGAATATGTCAAAAAGAGATCGTCGAATTATTCTCCTAATATCAAGGACGTATTTCAAAGGATATTTAGAGGTTCGATGCCTAAAATGCATATCAATGAAAATATAACTGAAAATGAATTCTATTCAAGTTATGTGGCAACCTATCTTGAAAGAGATATAAGAGAACTTATTGCGATAAAAGACGAAAGAAAATTTCTTAAATTTCTTTCTAACATTGCTGTTAGAACAGCGCAAGAACTCAATTTCAATGAATTAGCAAAAACAACTGAAATCGACATAAAAACTGCTCAAAATTGGCTCTCTGTTTTAGAGACCTCTGGAATTGTATATCTTCTGAACTCTTATAGTAATAATGATGTGAAAAGAATAATAAAAAGACCAAAATTGTATTTTATGGATACGGGTCTTGCCTGTTATCTAGCAAGATATATGAATGCTGAAACACTAGAAGCCAGTGCTTACAGTGGATCGATCTTTGAAACTTTTGTTGTATCCGAAATCATAAAGACTTATATCAATCAAGGATTCAACCCCAAGATGCATCTGTATTATTATAGAGATACGAATCAAAACGAAATAGATCTGATTATTGTAAAAGACAATCAGATATTTCCTGTAGAAATAAAAAAATCTTATAATCCAAAGAAGAATAGTATGAAAAATTTTAAGATTCTCGATCGGAGTACTATTCCCGTTTCAGAAGGTGGCATAATCTGCATGTGTGAGAATGCCATACCGATTGATGAAAAAAATAGCTTTATACCGATAAGTTGTATATAAGCTAAGTAAAGGGGATGGACTTCAAGTCATTTAGTCATTTGGTTTGTTGATAACTAAACTCGACACTTTCAGTATACTGCTATTTATTCGGTTTCAATCAAATTGAGATGTTTAAGAAGATATTTGAAGCGTTTGGTTTAATAAAGTTACGGTAAACCGTTCCATATAGGTTTCTATAAGGATAAACTGAAGAAGAAAAATATTATATCAAATAAGTAGCAACACATACAGGGGCACTATACAGATTGCACATTTTTTTAAACGGGTAAAATATCAGTCTAGAAAGTTTAAAAGAACCATTAATTTGCTCTCGTTAAGGAATCAATAAGCTTATTATGAATTTCTTTATAATATTCATGCAAAAGGGGATTATGAGAATTGGATAAAATTTTTCTTGACTGGAATAATTGAGACTGCTCAGGAGGCGGTTGATATTGCAAAAAGTATTGCAATCCTTCGAGAAGAAGATTTAAAAAAATTAATGCGATGGGTCGTATAAGTAGAAATGCGCTTATCATTTATGAAGGATTATTTGATATACCTTCGATTGGGATAGAAGAAACAACAACAAAGCTGGATATCAGTGTTGCAACAAGCGGACGATTGCTTGATAGGCTCTGTGAAGAGGGAATATTGATTAATCTTGATAATCGCAAGAGAAAGAAAGTATTCATCTATAAGCGTTATATAGATATTTTTAATAATAATTAATTTGTTTTGGTGCTGGGGAAGGACGATTTGACATTCAGACATTTGATTTGTATGAACATTTTATGCGATATTTAAAACTAAAGCGGTAAACGGCAATGCTTATAGTACCTTCAAGAACCTATGAGGTGGAGATGTACAACATATTAATGAATTTTGAAGGCATTAGCCAGCTGTTGTTACTACAAATGGTTTCAAGTTGGAGGGGATGCAAATAATACATCTAGCAAAGGAATGAAAAAAGCGGAAAATTTTTATAAAGAGAAGTGGAGGTATAAATGAAAAAAACACTGCTTAGACAATTACCGAAGGTAGATTATTTAATCAATCAGGATGAAATACAAAAAATGATAGATGATTATCCTCGTAAAATTGTTTTGAAGATGATAAATGAAACTTTAGATGAAATAAGAAACAATATATTGAGTGAATTATTGACTGAAGCAGTTGATGAGAAAGTGATTATTGATATGATAAATAATAAGGTAGCTGATTATTTATCATTCAGTCTAAAAAAAGTTATCAATGGAACAGGCGTGATCATACATACAAATTTAGGAAGGTCCATCATAAACTATGAGACCAGTCAGCATACAGCAAGTATAAACAACGGATATTCAAATCTGGAATTCGATATAGAATCGGGAAAAAGAGGACTCAGATATACTCATATTGAAAAGGTGTTGATGGATTTGACTGGAGCTGAAGGAGCATTGGTGGTGAATAACAATGCCGCAGCTGTAATGCTTGTGCTAAATACGGTTGCCAAGGATAAAGAGGCCATTGTTTCAAGAGGCGAATTAGTTGAAATCGGTGGTTCGTTCAGAGTTCCCGAAGTGATGAAAATAAGCGGCGGTACATTGATAGAAGTGGGGACTACAAATAAAACTCATTTGAAAGACTTTGAAAACAATATAAATGAAAATACAGGTGCAATATTGAAGGTTCATACGAGCAACTATAAAATTCTTGGATTTACAAAAGAAGTTCCGATAGAAGATTTGGTTGCACTTGGGAAAGAAAAAAACATTCCAGTTGTTTTAGATTTAGGAAGCGGTACTCTCATCGATTTAACAAAATACGGTCTTTCAGTGGAACCGACCGTATTGGAACAGGTGGGCAAAGGTATAGACATAATAACATTCAGCGGGGATAAACTATTAGGCGGACCTCAATCTGGAATCATTGTAGGAAAGAAGAAATACATCGATTCAATCAAAAAAAATCAACTTACTCGCGCGCTTAGAGTTGGAAAGATGACTATTTCTGCATTGGAAGCGACTTTGAGATATTATTTCGATGAAAAAAAAGCCATCGAAGGAATACCTACTTTAAGAATGATTGTTGAAACCTATGATAGCGTCAATGAGAGAGCAAATAGGTTAATGAAGTATTTTGATAATAAAGATATCGATATTAGAATCATAGATGGAGAATCTCAAGTTGGAGGCGGCACTTTCCCGCTTGATGTGATTCCTTCGGCACTGATTGAAATAAATTCGACGAAGTTTTCTGCAAATCAAATTTCGGTAAAACTTAGAAATCTAGAAGTGCCGATTATCGCAAGAATAAATGAGAATAGAATACTACTGGATGTCAGAACCTTACAAGATGAAGATTTTGAGTATATAGCATCATCAATTAATAATATATTGGAGTGAAATTATGGCGAATATAATAATTGGAACTGCTGGTCATATCGATCACGGTAAAACAACGTTGATAAAAGCTTTAACAGGAATAGAGACGGACCGACTGAAGGAAGAAAAAAAACGAGGAATCACTATAGAACTAGGATTTGCTTATTTTGACCTTCCGAGTGGGAGAAGAGCTGGGATAGTCGATGTTCCGGGTCATGAAAAGTTTATAAAAAATATGCTTGCCGGAGTAAGTGGAATAGATTTGGTGCTTTTTATTGTTGCGGCAGATGAGGGAATTATGCCTCAAACTGTTGAGCATTTTGATATACTCAATGTTTTGGGTGTTGAAAAGGGAATCATTGTATTGACCAAGGCAGATATGGTTGATGAAGAAATGTTGGAACTTGTTACAGATGATGTAACAGAATATATTGAAGGAACTGCATTTGAAAACAGTCCGATTATTCCAGTGTCTGCTATTACAGGCATGAATATAGATTTATTGGCGGATGCAATCGACAAAGAAACTCTTTCTATTAAAGAGCATAATGATCAAGCGCCGTTTAGATTGAATGTCGACCGTGTTTTTACAATGAAAGGTCATGGGACGGTGATAACGGGAACTTTATTGGAAGGAACGATATTTGTGGAGGAAGAAATAGAAATCTACCCTGAGAATATCAGAACGAAAGCAAGAAGTATTCAAGTGCATGGAATCAATATCGATAAAGCTTTGGCCGGGCAAAGAACGGCCATCAACCTTTCGAATATTAAAAAGGAAGATATTAAAAGAGGAGATGTTCTCGCTAAACCCGATAGTTTGACTACGACTCATATCATCGATGTAACTATCAAACTGCTTGAGCATTCGAAACGCGAACTTCGCCATGGCTCTAGAGTCAGGTTTTATCACGGAACACAAGAAGTAATAGCAAGATTGATACTATTGGATAGAGAAAAAATAACTCCAGGTGAAGAAGCATTTGCGCAGTTTCGCTTAGAAAAACCTACTGCTTGTAAATATGGAGACCGTTTTGTACTTAGATTTTATTCGCCGATGGAAACAATCGGTGGAGGAACGGTTTTAGATTCGAAGGCCACAAAGCATAAGAGATATAATTCTGATGTCATTGAATCCATGGTTTTAATAGAGAAAGGCTCTATTGATGAAATAGTAGTGTCTATGATTGAAAAAGAAAAAGGGTTGTTTGTATCTTTAGATGACATCATGAAACAAATTGGAGAGAGCGACCTTATAATAAATGAGGGGTTGGAGAAATTGAAGTTGGAGAATACAATTCTTCAACTTGTTGAAAATAATTATTGTCATGTGGAGAAAATCGACGAGCTAAGTGAGGAAATTGTAATATTTTTAAACAAATATCATGATAAGAATCCTTTAAAAAGCGGTGTGAATCAAGAAGAAATCAGAAATAAATTTTTAAGTGCTATTAAAAAGAATCAATTTGACGCTATAATGAATTATTTTGTTGTAAACGGCATTGTAAAAAGCAATAATGGTACAATTGCATTGTCAAATTTTAAGATAAGATTGACAAAAGAACAAATGATTAAAAAAGATGAAATTTTAGAATTATTTAAAGAATCCGGACTTAAACCACCTACAATCAAGCAATTACAGAGTCGATATTCAAAAAAAGAGTATGAAATCATCAATGTTTTAATAAACGAAGGATTATTGATTAAAATAAATAGTGAGATGATTTTTGAAAAAGATTTTTATTTATCAGCTAAAAAAGATATAATATCATATATAAAGGAAAACAAGTTGATCAGGGTAAAAGATTTAAAAGATTTAATGGATATTTCTAGAAAATATTCAGTTCCTCTTTTAGAGCACTTTGATGATATCAAAGTGACTAAAAGAGTTGACGATTATAGAATACTTTATTAGGAGAGTGTTAATATGGAAAAATTTCTTGTTGTCGATGACGAGCCCATTTTACTGAAAGGATTAAAATTTAGTTTAGAACAAGAAGAATATCTAGTAGAAACTGCCATTGACGGAGAAAATGCTATTATTAAATTTCATTCTGATGAGTATGATCTTATAATTTTAGATGTCATGTTACCTAAAATGGATGGTGTTGAAGTTTGTAAGAAAATAAGAGAAACATCAAATGTTCCAATAATCATGCTGACAGCAAAAGGTGATGATGATTCAAAAATAAATGGTCTTGAGGCTGGAGCGGATGATTATCTGACAAAACCTTTTAATATCCTTGAGTTAAAGGCTAGGATAAAAGCTGTTTTAAGAAGAGTTAATGTTGGTGATATTCATAAAACCACAGAAATTGTGATTAGCGACTTTGTAATTAATACTTTGGGTCACAAGGTGATGGTTAAAGGAGAAGAAATCAATCTTACTTCTAAAGAATTCGACTTATTGCTTTTGCTTATAATAAATCATAATAAAGTTTTTTCTAGAGACGAATTATTGAAGATTATTTGGGGTTATGAATATTTTGGAGATGTTCGTACCGTCGATGTCCATGTTAGAAGACTGAGAGAAAAAATAGAGAGTGATTCTTCGCACCCTGAATATATATTGACGAAATGGGGAGTTGGATACTATTTTAGGGATTAGTAAGAAATTTGTTAGCATTAGGTGGAAACTCGTTTCCACCTATTTATTATTGCTGCTGGTTTCAATCTTTATGATGATAAATATTTTTTATCAGTCGTTATTCAACGAATATATCGATGAAATCAAGATAAATTTGCTAACACAGGGAAGTATTTTATCTAATCAAATATCAAAAGATTATGACAACCTGGAAAAAGAGGCTGTATTTAATTATGTTTCTGAGTATGTCAAAGAAATGAGTTTGAAACTAGACTCTAGAATATTGATTATAAATAGAGAGAAGGAAGTTGTTGTTGATTCTCATGATGTCCTGAAAGGATTCATCATTGATAAATTAAAAGAAATAGATATAGCGTTAACTGGTGCCAGCAATGCCAATCTTTATAATATCAAAGATGTAGGTAAAACTATGTATGTCAGTGTTCCGATTACAAATAGAGATTCTAATGTATTGGGATCTATATTTATATCAAAGAATGCTGATGATATTTTTATCAGTATTAATTCTACAATGAAAAAAGTCATGCTGATATCTCTATTTGGTTTGTTGATAACTGGTTTAGTTAGTTTTATTATTTCGGACGTATTATCAAGGCCAATTGAAAGAATGACGGAAGCTGTCAGATCGATTACTATGGGAGATTTTCGTAAAAAAATAAAAATCACCAGTACTGATGAAATCAGCAATCTTGGGAATGCGTTTAATTTAATGAGTACGAGATTATATCAAGTTGATGAACAACGTGCAAAGTTTGTAGCAAATGTTTCTCATGAACTTAGAACGCCGTTGACATCCATAAAGATAATTTCAGAGGCTTTATTGGAAAATAAGAAAGATTTGCCAAAAGAAATCGTGACAGATTTTTTACAAGATATTGATTCTGAAGTAGATAGATTAAATAAAATAATTGATTCGTTACTTTATTTGGTTGATATGGAAAAGAAAGAATTGGAGCTAGAGCTAAAATTGACATATGTAAATTATTTATTAAGAAATGTTATTAAAAGCTTGAATCCATTAGCTGAAAAGAAAAACATAAAAATACATTTGATTGAAAGAGATAGAATTCAAGTAAGTTTAGATCAAGACAAAATTAAACAGGCAATAATAAATATATTAGGTAATGCAATAAAATTCACACCAGAAAATGGAGATGTCTACGTGCAAATTTACTCTTCTCCAAAAGATAGCTTGACTATTGAAATAGAGGATACAGGGATCGGCATTCCAGAAAACGATATCAAATATATACTTGATATCGTTTTCT
>JAYENG010000127.1:7779-12825 GCA_034721975.1 Bacillota bacterium | reverse complement strand
GAAATTTATGAAAATATCTCTGCCAACAAATTGAAACTTCTTTTAGATTTGTTGCCAAAATATAAATTGAAAGAGTTAGGTAGAATTAAGGAATATATAGTACAAAAGAAAGCTAAAGTTTTAATTATTAAAAAGAGAACAGAAACGAATGAAATAGTTGGATTTTCAGTTTATCATTGGTTAAGATCAAGTAAAATTTATTCCGAGTTCAAGAATCCAGTCTATGAAGAAACTATTAGAACCAACTCGATAGGAAGAATTTTGTTGATAGATGGCATATATGCCAATGATCAATGTGAAACACGTAATATAGAACAATTAGTGCTGACTGAGGTATTGGCATATAATTTAGCTAGAGATTATACGTATGCAATATATAGAGATTTCATGATCAGCAGACCACATAAGAATGTTGAAAAAGTATTGGCTATGCAGGGATTCATTAAACTATGCCTAGATAAAGACAGCTGCATTTATCATGTAAATATGAATTCACCATGCACTTTAAATCTAGATATAGCTGCGATGATAAAACAACCCTTTGCTGGGAATATGAATGTAATAAAAAGTGTTGAAAAGGCAAGAGAAAAACTTTTAATAGCATTGACTAAACTATATCCAGGTAATTTGGTATTATCTTTTGATCGTGGAATGATATACGAGAATTTAATTAAAAAAATTGTAGATGAAAATAAAATGCCTATTGAACCACTTACTCCTAAATTGTTGGGGGATGCTATGTGTGTGCCTTTTGGTGAAATTTTCAAAAAAAGAATTTTACCTAATACAGTGACAAAATCAATGCATACAGAGAAGTTTATATATCCTTCGGCTAAGAAACATGAAGTTAAAGCATATCCATATTATTTGGATTTGAAAAATCAAGTTAGAATGATAAAATCTTTTAATAAACCGGTTTTATTAGTTGATGATTTGCTTAATAAGGGATACAGAATAAAAGCTATCGATCCGCTTCTAAAAGAAGAAAATGTAAAGATTAAAAAGGTGTTTGTCGGTCTATTATCAGGTAGAGGCAAGGCATTGATGGAAATGCAAAACAGGGAAATTGATTCAGCTTATTTTATTCCCAGGTTGAAGGTTTGGTTCAACGAAAGTAAACTTTATCCATTTTTAGGCGGAGATACTCTGTGGAGAGGTCAAAATCCCGAAAGAAACTTAATTCCTTCGATTAATCTTATTTTGCCATATGCATCCGCAGGTTACATTGTAGGGGCTTCGAAACAGTCGATATATTATATGTCGAAGGTATCGATTCAAAATGCTATAAGTATTTTAAGGACGATAGAAAACGAGTACCAACAACTGCATGAAAAGAGTTTAACTATGGCTTCTTTACCAGAAGTTTTGGTATACCCGAGATATCCAGATAGGGGAGGAGTAGAAAAATTAGATTTATCTGTTAAAGCAAGCGAGTACTTGCAATACGATTTAGAGCATTTAGAAAGATTAGAAGACATTTGTTCAAAGGAATGATAAAAATGGTAAAGATTTATGGTGACACAGGAAGAGATGTTATAGTTGTAAACAATCAGCGAATGTTTGATGAGGAAGAATCAATCAACTATTTGAATTTGAGTGGGGAACATCTTGAAGAATCAGAATATGTTCAGAAAATAAATATAAATTACAAAGGTGAGATTTCATCACATCTTAAAAAATCATATACTATTTCAATTATCGGACTCGGAGATGTAGGAAGCAATTTGCTTCTTGGTATGAAACTATTGGGTTTTCCAACTATTGAAACGATCAATATCTATGACCCGAATATTGAAAGAGCAAGGCGTTATGAAATGGAAATGAATCAAATATACCAAGAAAATTTCAATCTAAATATTCCGATCAATATAATATCTGAAGAAGAGATATTTGATTCTGACATTGTGATTTTTACTGCCAGCAAATCAGTTCCAGCCATTGGAGATGAGAAAACAGATGTTAGAAATATCCAATTCAAAGGGAATAGTCAGATTATTTCACAATATGTAAAAAAAGCAAAAGCAAAAGAATTTAAAGGACTTTTTTTAGTAGTATCAGATCCGGTCGATCTTCTTTGCAAGGTAGTATACGAGGAAAGTGATGGTTATTTTTTACCCTCACAAATAGCAGGGTTCGGTCAGGGTGTCATGTATGCTAGAGCGCTTTATTTTGCTGACAAAATGGAAATTGGAAATTTTAGTGATGAAGGTAGAATTTACGGTCCTCATGGAAGCGAACTGATTGTAGCGAACAGTCTTACGAATTATGATGACCGATTATCTAAAAAGTTGACCAGGTTAACTGTTGAAGCAAATTTAGATATCAGAAAGTTGGGATTCAAGCCTTATATCGCACCTGCTTTATCTTCTGGAGCACTTTCAATATTAGCGTATTTAAGGGGTGAATATACATATTCATCCCAGTACATCGATGGATATTTTTACGGTGTTAGAAGTAAAATGACAGAAGAAGGTTTGCTTATTGATGTAGGAAATATTCCTGATGAGTTGATGCTGAGAATTAATGAATCATTTGATAAGATGGTGGATTATTATGGAGAAAATAAAACTGATTAAAGGAAAAAAGATATCAAAAGAAATATATATCGCTATAAAAGAGTCGTCACAGTATGATGAGGATGTTAAATTGAATATCGATGATAATTATAAAAATTCGAAGGTGTTGATTTTACTTCAAGTTAATGAAGTAGGTATTGATTTTGAAGTTATGTCTTTCTTATATGAATTATATAAGAAAGACAAAGAGAGTTTTAGTAATAGTTGTGTAGGTTTGATAGTTTATTCAAAATCTAGTCTTTATACAAAAAAAGTTGCCAAAGAAGTAATCTTTATAGCGAATTCGATGGGTGCAACTATTATTGGACAACCTCTTGTAGAAGCTATAGGCGGGTTGGAAAATTTAAAAAAATGGTCGAAATATTTGAAATTGACAAAAGAAGACACTCTAAAACATCTGATAAATAAACTAGTGGATCGATTGCTTTTTTATGAAAAGAAATATATTGAAAAACCAAAATTACTAGTATTGCATGCAAATAGCAATACTGAGATTTCCAATACACATTTGCTTTGGAAAGAAGTATCAAAACATTTGAATATTGATTATAGTGTCATTCATGTGGAAGATGGAACTGTTCTAGACTGCAGAGGATGTTCATTAAAGACCTGTATTTATTATGCGGAAAAGAGCAGCTGTTTTTATGGCGGCATCATGGTCAAAGAGATATTGCCGGCTATAGAAGAGGCGGATGCGATATTATGGCTGTTGCCGAATTATAATGATGCCATAAGCGCTAAATTAATGGCAGTCATCAATAGACTAACTGTTTTATACAGGAAGCATCCATTATTGGATAAAAACATTTTTGCTATTGCTGTTTCAGGAAATAGCGGAAGTGATTCTGTGATAAGACAATTGATAGGGGCGTTGAATATCAATAAAGGATTTAGATTGCCTCCTGAATTCTATATTCATGCTATTGCCAACGACGCTAGAGAAATTTTGGATTTTCCAGATTATGAAATGCTGGCAAAGCAATTTGCATTGCATATCAATGAAGAATCACATTGGATTTAAGCTATTTGATTAATTGAACATGTTTAGAATTGTTTATCGCAGTTACAAAGTTTTTTCTGGATTCAGGATAACGAGTATAGAATTCATTGAGAAGAGATTTGATTTCTTCTCTTTTTGTATGTTTATCAATAGGACAGGGGTTTTTAGCAACAGGGATATCGTTTTCCTTTGCAACATGTATAATGTCTTTTTCAGTAGCAGTGATAAATGGTCTTATAACGTTGATGTTTTTTCTGGATAAGTAGGTATTCATTTGAAAAGTGTTGATTCGCCCTGTGTAGATCATATTCATGAAAAGTGTTTCTACAGCATCGTCTTGATGATGGCCTAAGGCTAGTATTTTGAAACCTTTTTTAACAACTGCATCATGTAAAACACCTCTCCTCATGTTTGCACATAATGAGCATGGGCTGGATTCGTTTCTAATATCGAAAACGACTTTAGAAATTTGTGTGTCAATGATATTAAGAGGAACATCGATAGATTGACAAAAGTCCTCAATAATATTTATCGGGAAGTCTTTAAAACCGATATTTACAAAGAAAGCTTCCATTTCAAATGGTATCGGACTAAACCTTTGCAATTTCTTAAGGGCGTATAACAACACCATGCTGTCTTTTCCACCAGACACGCCCACCGCTATTTTGTCGTTGTCTTTTATTAAATTGTTTTCTTGAATTGTTTTTCTTAAATTTCCTAATATTTTCTTCATCCGTATCACTCCATGAAAAGGATTCTATCATTAAAGCGGATTTTAAACAATAAAAAAAGAGAGATAAATCTCTCTATGCTTTTTTTTGATGCGGTTTTTGTTCCGGTTTTTGTTCCGGTTTTGTTTTGATATCTATTTTACAATTACCATCAAAGATTCCGCCTTCTTCAATATTGAAAGACGAAACTTCGATATTGCCTTTAAGAGAACCTTGAGCATATACTTTCAAATGACTTTTGCATATTATGTTTCCGATAACTTTACCTGATATCTCGATGTGTTTACAATTTATACTGCCGTTCACTGTAGCATCGGGACCGATAACGATATTTCCCTTTGAATCAACATCACCGGTAATGATACCCTCGATTCTGATTGAACCATCACTTGCAATGTTACCATCGATTTTCGAATTTTTTCCTATCATTACATCATATGTTTCGTTATTGGCTTTTTTAGTGGTTCCTTCGCTTTTAAACAAAATATATTCCTCCTAATAATCTGTCAATGTTTTTCTTGGATTGATTTGTTTACCTTCAAAATGAACTTCAAAGTGAACGTGGGGTCCTGTACTTCTACCTGTTGTACCTATGTAAGCGATTAAATCTCCTTTTGTAACTCGATCTCCAACTTTCACAGCGTTTTTATTATTATGGGCATAAACTGTTTCGTAATCGTAACCATGAGAAATAACAATCATATTACCGTAATTGCCATTGTAGCCAGAGTAAGTTACA
>JAYENG010000127.1:0-7769 GCA_034721975.1 Bacillota bacterium | reverse complement strand
CAGCAGCGTATATTTCAGTGTTTTTAGAAACGGCAATGTCGAGGCCTCTGTGGAAAGAAGTAAGACCTGTAAAAGGATCTCTTCTGTAACCAAAACTAGAACTCACGTACCCATTAACAGGAGAAAAATCTGGATAACATTCAAGAAAATCTAATTGTGACGATACATCTTCAACCAAAGTTTTATAATCAATCATCTGTTCATGAATTATTGATGATATCTCATCATCGGTAGTTAAATCTTTTGCTTCATCGATTGCGGTAGGTACATCAAGATTTCGATCGTTCATAGATAATAGAGTTGAATGATTGATTGAGCGACTTGTTGGAATACTTAGTGCAGTTTCACCACGGTCGTTAATCATCGACAAGAGTGAGTTCACTTCCGATTCAAGACTATGAAGCTCCGTTAATTTTTCTTCAAAATACAATGCGGATGAATTAATAGATGTTTTCAAATATGACATTTCACTTTCATATTCACTTTTTATAGAATATAATTTCTCGATTTTGTCATTTTTAAAAACAATTTCATTTTTTAATTCGCTGTTGTATGAGTCTAAAAAGCCGTTTAATGATTCTAAATAAATATTTTTACTTAGAAAATATGAACTTATAATTATCATTATTGAGAGTGTTGAATATAAGAAGAGTTTACTCAAATTAAATTGAATAACTTTCTTATTGGTGTCTGGAATAATCATAATTGTAAATTTATATGATTTCAATTTTTTCATTTCTCTAAAAAAGCCCATTCTTTACTCCTAAATTTAAATTTCCCCACTATAATGAATATATCACTTTTAGATGTAGGATTTCAATAAAAAATTGATAATGATAAGAATTATTTATTAGAGAATTCCGATAAATGTAATTTTTGCAAATATTGTGATAGACTTGCCTCCTGATGATATTGAGTATAAAATGATATGGAGGTGTTGTATGAATAATTTTGATGAATTTTTACCGATAAATAGATATGATATACAAGCGAGAGGTTGGGAAAAATTAGATTTTATTCTTGTGACTGGTGATGCATATATCGACCATCCTTCTTTTGGAGGGGCTTTGATAGCAAGAGTACTAGAAAGAGCCGGATATAGAATTGGAATAATCGCACAGCCCGATTGGAAAGGTTTAAAAGACATAAAAAAACTGGGCAAACCCAAACTTGGATTCCTTGTCACTTCTGGGAATATGGACTCCATGGTAAATCATTATTCCGTCAGTAAGAAGAGAAGAAAAAAGGATATGTATTCTCCTGATGGCAAGATGGGTCTCAGACCTGATAGGGCAGTTATTGTCTATACTAATTTAATAAAACGTGCATATAAGGATGTACCGGTGATTATAGGAGGAATAGAAGCATCTCTTAGAAGACTTGCTCATTATGATTATTGGAGCAACCAACTACGAAGATCTGTTTTATACGATTCCGGGGCAGATTTGCTGGTCTATGGGATGGCGGAAAATCAAATGTTGGAGATAGCTGAATATTTGAACAACGGTATAGATATCCAGTACATTCAGCATGTGAAAGGTACAGTTTTTACAGTGGCTTCCAAAGAGAATATTTACGATTATATAGAGTTGCCGACTTATAAGGAAGTTTCGGAGAGCAAGAAAACTTTTGCGAAATATTTTAAAATATTCTATGACAATCAGGATCCGATTTTGGGTAAAACTTTGGTTCAAGAGCATGATAAGGGTTATATTGTGCAAAATTCGCCGATAATGCCTTTAAATCAAGAAGAGCTTGATTATGTTTATGAACTTCCATTCACTCGGCAAGCGCATCCCATATATGAAAAATCGGGATCGGTTCCGGCTATTGAAGAGGTCAAGTTCAGTATTGTCAGCAATAGAGGTTGTTTTGGTAGTTGTAGTTTCTGTGCACTGACTTTTCATCAAGGGAGAGCTGTTCAGAGCAGATCTAAAGAATCGATTGTAAAAGAGGCTTATCAGATGATCAGCAATAAAGACTTCAAGGGTTACATCCACGATGTCGGAGGACCTACTGCCAATTTTAGAAAACCTGCCTGTAAAAAACAGTTGACTATCGGTAGTTGTAAAAACAGGCAGTGTCTATTTCCTACTAAATGTCCACATTTAGATGTGTCTCACGAAGAGTATTTGGATATTCTAAGGACACTGAGAAAAATTAAAGGAGTTAAAAAAGTCTTTATTAGATCTGGAATCAGGTATGACTATTTAATGTATGACCATAGAAAGTATTTTAAAGAGATTGTAGAGCATCATGTGTCTGGTCAGTTGAAAGTCGCACCAGAGCATATTGACCATGAAGTATTGAAATACATGGGAAAACCAGATGCTGAATTATATAAATCTTTCGTTAAAGAATTTTTTAAAATAAATAAAGAGTTAGGTAAAGAGCAATATGTAATTCCATATCTGATATCTTCTCATCCTGGAAGCACTTTGAAATCAGCTATTAAATTAGCGGAATATTTGAAGGAGATCAATTATACTCCTGAACAGGTACAGGATTTTTACCCGACACCTGGAACTTTATCTACTTGCATGTACTATACGGAATTAGATCCTAGAGATATGAAGCCGGTATACATTCCTAAATCTACTATAGAAAAGAAGATGCAAAGAGCATTGTTGCAATTTAAAAATCCTAAAAATAAAAGATTGGTATATGAAGCTTTAATTAAAGAAGATCGTTATGATTTAATTGGACATTCTACAAAAAGTTTAGTAAAACCCTTTGTGGAAAAATAAGCAGTTGTGCTATAATTGATGTGGATTAAACAACGGGGGGGAACAGTGATGAATAAAATTTTAATTAATGGTAGTTCGTTGACAATAGAGGACGTAATAAATGTATCGCGTCATGGCTTCAAAGTTGAAATCGACGAAGATGCAAAAAAGAAAATTAATTATTGTAGAAAAGTTGTAGATAAATTTGTCGACGAAGACAGAAATGTTTACGGAATCACTACAGGATTCGGAAAATTTTCTGATGTTAACATCGATGGTGAAGAAACTAAGCAATTGCAAAAGAATTTAATAATGAGCCATGCTTGTGGAGTCGGAAATTATTTTGAAGATGATATTGTTAAAGCGATTATGTTGTTAAGAGCAAACGCGGTATCTAAGGGTAATTCTGGAATTAGATTAGAAACACTTCAGACTTTGGTCGATATGATAAACGCGGATATCTATCCTAGGATACCTGAGAAAGGTTCTTTGGGTGCCAGTGGTGATTTAGCACCTCTTGCACATATGGTATTAACTCTTATCGGTTTGGGTGAGGCAAAATATCATGGTGAAATTATCGAATCTAAAGAAGCGATGAAGAGAGCGGGAATAACACCTGTTGAACTTACATCTAAAGAAGGGCTTGCATTGATCAATGGAACCCAAGTATTGACAGCGGTAGGAACTTTGACGCTCTATGATGCTATAATGCTTTCTGAAATTGCAGATGTGTCAGCTTCTTTAACAATGGAAGCGTTAAATGGAATAACTGATGCTTTCGATGAACGTATTCATTTGCTAAGACCTCATCAAGGACAGATGGATGCTGCTAAAAACTTGTTAAACATCCTTGAAGGTTCAGAAAACACTACCAGACAAGGTGAAATCAAAGTACAAGATGCTTATTCTCTAAGATGCGTCCCACAAATTCATGGTGCAAGTAAAGATGCTCTAGAGTTTATTCGATCTAAAGTGGAAATAGAGATCAATGCTGTTACTGATAATCCGATTATTTTCCCGGAAGATGAAGAAGCGATTTCTGGAGGGAACTTCCATGGACAGCCGATGGCGCTACCTTTCGATTTCTTGGCTATAGCTTTAGCGGAACTGGCTAATGCATCAGAGAGAAGAATTGAAAGACTTGTAAATCCTGCTCTTAGCGAATTGCCTGCATTTTTAACAAAACATGGCGGACTGAATTCCGGATTTATGATTGCCCAGTATTCTGCTGCTTCGTTGGTTTCAGAAAACAAGGTATTGGCTCATCCTGCAAGTGTAGATTCTATTCCGTCATCTGCTAATCAAGAAGACCACGTGAGCATGGGAACAATTTCAGCTAGAAAAGCTAGAGATGTTCTTTTCAATACAATGAATGTCATCAGTATTGAGATTCTTTCAGCATGTCAAGCGATTGATATTGCAAAACATGAATCAAAACTTGGCAAAGGAACCAAAATAGCTTATAATCTTGTGAGAGAAAGCGTAGATGTTTTAGGAGAAGATCGTGTTATGTATTACGATATCAATAAAGTATATGGTTTAGTTAAATCACATGAAGTACATCAAGCTGTTAAAAAGAAAGTAATTATTAAGTAGGTGTCAAATGATTAGTAAAGAATTGATTGATCAGATAAATTATTATGCTAGAAAGGCAAAAGCGGAAGGTTTAACTGATAGCGAAAAAGAAGAACAACAAAAGTTAAGGCAAGAGTATTTGAAACTTTTTAAAAAAAGATTTAAAAAGCAACTAGATAATACTGATATTAAGTATATTGATTAGAACGAGGATTTTCCTTGTTCTTTTTATATATTAAGAAAATTTAATATGGTTGAATTGACTTTAGATAAAAAAGAATATATTCTTTAAGAAGCATAAAAATAATTTTATATGGAGGGAATTTATGTCTGATTTAATATATGAACGTGAAAATGCATGGTTGAAATTGCAAGATGATGAAAAGAAATATGTCTTTGATTTCGCTGATGATTATAAGTTGTTCCTTGATTTAGGAAAAACTGAAAGGGAAACCGCTGCCGAAATAAAAAGACAAGCCATCGAAAATGGTTATATTTCTGTTGAAAGTGTATTGTCTGGCGAAATCAAAATCAAGCCAGGTTTAAAAATTTATGGTGTAAATAAAGACAAATCAATTATTCTTATAGTTTTAGGAAAAGAGAACATCGAAAAAGGTATGAATATTGTCGGGGGTCATATTGATTCACCGAGACTTGATTTAAAGCAAGTGCCTTTCTATGAAGACACAGATTTGGCTATGCTGAAAACTCATTATTATGGTGGGATTAAGAAATATCAATGGGCATCCACTCCATTAGCACTTCATGGTGTGGTTATGACTAAAGGTAATAAAAAAATTGAAATAGCTATTGGTGAAGATGAAAGTGATCCTGTTTTCTTTATAAGTGATTTATTGCCTCATCTTGCAAAAGATCAAATGCAAAAAAAAGCTAGTGAATTTATCGAGGGAGAAAATCTCAATTTGATTGTTGGAAATATTCCTGCAGATGATAAAGACGATAAGGATGGCAAGGATAAGGTAAAGGAAAACATTCTTAAAATACTCAATGAGAAGTATGGAATTACGGAAAGAGATTTCTTAACTGCTGAAATTGAGGTGGTACCTGCGGGAAAAGCAAGAGATGTAGGAATTGATAGAAGTATGATTTCTTCTTATGGTCAGGATGATCGTGTCTGCTCATATGCCGGTATGAAATCAATGTTTGAGATAGATTTACCAACGCTTACTGCTGTCGGTATGTTTATGGATAAAGAAGAAGTAGGTAGTCAAGGTAATACTGGATCAAAATCTATGTATTTTGAGAATATCATGGCTGAATTGATAAACATGCAAGAAGAAAAATATTCTGATATTTATCTTAGAAGATCATTTATGAATACAAAAGTTTTATCGGCTGATGTATGCTGTGCATACGATCCTAACTTTAAAAGCGCGTATGATAAAGTGAATACAGGCTTTATGGGTTATGGTCTACAAGTTACAAAGTATACTGGTTCAAAAGGAAAGAGTTCATGTAATGATGCTAATGCAGAGTTTTTGAGAGAAGTTGGAGATATATTCGATTCAAGCGGTGTAGTTTGGCAAACTGGTGAACTAGGCAAAGTGGATCAAGGTGGTGGAGGAACCATTGCATATATCTTAGCCAACTATGGAGCGGAGGTAGTTGATTGTGGAGTTCCGATACAAAGTATGCATGCTCCATATGAATTGTTAAGCAAGGTTGACTTATATATGGCTTATAAAGGATATAAGAGTTTCTTGAATAAATAAAAAAACGGAGAATCCATTAATTTGGATTCTCATTTTTATCACATTTTTCGAATAAATAATTTTTAAATTCCTCACAAAGTGGGGAAAATGCAATTTTCTTATTATATGCGAAGTAAAAACTTCTAGTTATTAGGAAATCGTCAATATTTATAATTTTTAATTCTCCACAATTTATATCCAAATCAATCTCTCGAGTTGAAGTAAATGTAAGTCCGATATTTTTATTGACAAATTGCTTGATTGTACTGGTGTTTTCAATTTCGGCAACTATATTCAAGTTTTCCATATATATATTATGTTCTTCAAGTTTTTCTAGAAGTATAGAACGAGTTGCAGAACCTTCTTCACGAATGATAAGCGGAATGTTCTTCACCTCATCAATATTGATGGAATCTTTCTTAAAATCTTTACTTGCAACCAAGACTATTGCATCACCCATAATATCTATGTATTCAAGATTTGGCATAGAAAGTTTTTGACCTACTATTCCAAAATCAATCTCACCTTTATTGATTTTATCGATTACTTCGTGAGAGTCATGTCTTAAAATTTTGTATTTTACCTCAGGATATTTTTTGCTGAAATCTTTTATTAAATTTGCCAAAAAAAAATGTTGAGGTACAGTACTCGAAGATATTTCCAACAATCCATTTATTGAGCCCTTAAATTTATTTAATGAAAAGATAGCTCTATCTCTACTGTGAATAATATCTAAAGCATGTTGATGAAATACCATTCCCGATTTTGTCAATGAAACTTTTTTATTGATTCTGTTGAATAAAATTGTATCGAGTTCTCTCTCCAGCAAAATAATATGATTACTGAGAGTTGGCTGAGTAAGATATAACTTCTCAGCCGCTCTCGAAAAACTATTATATTTTGCGATTGTAATGAAACTTTCCAATTGTTTGAAATCCATGTTGACCTCCGTTTATATGCTTAAACATCTCTAGATTCAATCGACCATTCTAATGCATCTTCCATTCTATCAAATTTGTTAATCATTCGACACTCGTTGTTGAAGTTTTTTATTAGAATAGCGTATTTTTTACTGATGTTGTCGGGATTATAAACTATTGCAATGCGATGTGGATATTGCTTGAATTCATATACAGCGCATAAGTCAATTGCATCATAATCGAAACCATCAACATTTGTGATGTTAAAGATTAGAGGATATTCAAAAAATTTATCTTTTACAATTTTTAAAATTGAAACAATATGATATTTTGTAATAATAAAATTGTCCCTAAATTTGATTAAGATAACATTCTTTGGAAGAATTTCTAATGTGTAGTACACTTCATTTCTTGCCATTTTAATCACCGATTATTCTATACCCAAGAAATGAATTTTTAATTCAAAAAAATTTAATTTTTTATGAGCGAATAAAGAAAATTATATTTATGATATTTCTATTGAATCAGTTTATAGTTTGTGGTATTATATTTTTGTTGCTCGCCGAAGTGGTGGAATTGGCAGACGCGTCGGACTCAAAATCCGAAGTTCTTCGGAGCGTGCGGGTTCAAGTCCCGCCTTCGGCACCATTGATAATACTGGCTTTCAGAGATTCTGAGAGTCAGTATTTTTTTATATATAATTTTTTTCTAATGAGTTTTCTAATCATTTTAATATTTTAAAATTAAACAAATTCAGAACAACTGATAAATTATTAGAAAATATTCTAGTTTTGCCAAAAATATAATATGAGACTACTTCATATTATATTTTTGGC
>JAYENG010000126.1:0-12957 GCA_034721975.1 Bacillota bacterium | reverse complement strand
TATCAAATAAAGATAGTTGATAAAAGTTTGACATAGTTTCCTCCTTAATGGTTATATTTTATATATTTGTTATTATATTCATACCCAAAGGGGAGGAAACTATTCAAAATAAAGAGCTGAAAAGCAGCAATTGCAACGGTTGTAAAGTTTCGCAATTGCCTAATAAAGGGAATGTGTAGGAGGGAATTATGGAAAAAGAAGAAATTTACGATGAAATCAGTTTAAAAGAATTGATTGAAATTCTTTTGAAAAACAAAATACTTATCATTGCTATAACTCTTATTGTCACGCTGTTAGCGGGAATATTTTCATTTTTAATAGTAGAACCGACTTATGAAGCTGATGTCGTGTTGATGCCTTATAATGTCGGACAGACAAGCAAGGTAGATCTAAGTTCTGACAATATTGAAAATATTCTAAATAAGTTGACGGTTTATCCCAGCTTGACTTTGGAAACATATAAAGAACAGATAAGAAGTGATGCGGTTTTAATCAAGACGATTGAATCGCTTGGTTTAGGAGAAGAGCTTTCCTATGAAGGATTGAGAAGTAAAGTTTCAATCAACGCAAATAAGGATTCAAATAATATAACTTTAACTGTAACGGATACTGATCCTGAGAAAGCTGTACTTATTGCAAATGCATTGAAGGATGTCTATATTGAATTTGTAGCTAAAATGAAACAAAATCAACTAGATCAATCCATTGTATTCTTGGATTCGAAAGTTGACATCGAGAAGGAAAACCTCAGCAGTGCTTTGAGAGAATTAGAGAGTTTTCTTATTGAAAACACTTCTAGTGAGGAAATTGGGCAAGAGTTGTTCATTAAGAGAAACAGTAGAAATAAATTGATTACAGACAGAGAAGATTTGATAAATGATTATGAACAAGAGAAAATAGAGTATCAGTTGAATTTGAATCTTGTGGATAAAAAGATTGAAGTTACAGAAGAGTTGTTGAATAGTGAAACATCAACTGTAACTCTTAATAAAGACATATATTCAGATTTAGCTTTATATGAGTATTTTAAATCTTTAGGTATTGATACTGAAAACGTAAATATCTCTGTTGAAGAAAAAAATGAAGTGTATTACGAACTAAAAAATTCATTGAATGGTTTGATTGTTGAAAGAGAGACAGTGAAGCAAAAATTATTAAATTTAGATGATAGATATGATAAACAGATGGTTTATTATGATGCGAGTATTGGAGATTTAAAAGATTCTGTAGAGGAATTAAATATTAAAATGTCAAAAATTGAATCAGAAGAGAATTTACTTATGACTCAAGTTGAACATTCAAACAGCACTTATGAAGCACTACTTAATAAAAGAGAAACTATTAGAATAACCGAAGCGTCGAAAATTTCAGAGAACAGCATTTTAGTAGTATCTGAAGCTTATAAACCGATTAAACCGGTCAGCCCTAACAAGATGCTTAATTTAGCAATCGGTTTTGTTTTAGGATTGATGGTGAGTGTGTTTATAGCTTTCTTTAGGCATTATTGGAAGAATAATTAGCCCTTTCTTAAGAAAGGGTTATTTTTTTTATCTGGATAAATCGTCAACACTATTAATAAAATGCTTTACAAAATATTAAATAGTATTATAATTATAATAAAGGACGTGTTTTTATGGGTAGCGGTATATATTCGTTGGTAGTAAAAGATGAATTGATAGAAAGAGTCGATTCCTTGACGAGAAAAAGAAATATGTCCAGGTCGCAAATTATCAATGAAATTATTGCGGAATATTTTAATGTAATTACGCCTGAATATAAGATTAATCAAGTCATGGATTTGGTTGCAAAAGAAATCAGGATGTCCGATTTCTTGCAGTATCTTTCCGAGGCCAAGGGAAGTTCGATACAATGCAGGGCGAGCATTAGATATAAGTACAATCCGAAAATAAGGTATATGCTCGAACTTTCAGGTAAAGAAAAGGACAAGTTGGCAACTTTAAATATTATTTCAAGAACACAAAGAGAGGACTTTTTTAATTATCTCGTCGATTTTTTAAAGATAATTATGTTGATTGAAAGAAAATCTTATTCGGGCTTTAGTAAGTATTCTATAAAGAACGGTGAGTTTATTACAGACGGCAAGAAATTTTCTATTGATTTTTACTACGATTGGACAAAGGAGCATTTGTCTATTGAGGATATATCCAGTTATTTAGCCGATTATATAAGGATGATTCATAAAGCTATGAATGCGTATTTTGAGTATGTCGATTATGATGTAAATACTCAAATCAAAGTGATAAACAAAGTTTATATGGATTATTTGCAAGGAGGAAAAATTGATGAATATGAATAAATTTACACAAAACTCAATCAACGCTCTTAATCAAGCAAATTTGGTAGCAGATGATTATGGAAATCAGTCGATTGATCAGGAGCATTTGCTATATGGTTTGATATCTCAAGAAGAGGGATTGATTGTAAAGTTATTGAAGCAAATGGATATAGATGTTGAAAGATTAAGAAGTGATATGGAGGATTTGATCAGCAAACTTACAAAAGTAAAAGGAGATTATAAAAGATATCTATCAACTGAAGCTAATCGTATTCTTTCGCAGGCTGAAATAGAAGCCGATAAAATGAAAGATGAGTATGTTTCAGTTGAGCATATATTCATTGCCCTGATAAAAAAACCTAAGGAAAGAATAAAAGACTTATTTAAACAATATCAAATTACTCTTGATAAGGCATTGGAGGTTCTAATGAAATTGAGAGGTAATAAAAGAGTGACATCCGACAACCCTGAGAGTACATATGATGTGCTTGAAAAATACGGATCTGAACTGGTTCGGATGGCAAGAGACAAAAAACTGGATCCTGTTATCGGAAGGGAAAATGAGATCAGGCGTGTTATCAGGATATTATCTAGAAAGACAAAAAATAATCCTGTGCTTATAGGGGAACCCGGTGTAGGGAAGACGGCTATTGTAGAAGGGCTTGCTCAGAGAATTGTAAAAGGAGATGTACCTGATAGTCTTAAAAACAAAAAGATATTTTCGCTTGAAATGGGAGCGCTTTTGGCTGGCGCGAAATTTAGAGGCGAATTCGAAGAACGATTGAAAGCTGTTCTAGACGAGATAAAAAATTCCGAAGGAGAGATAATTCTTTTTATCGACGAGCTTCATATTGTAGTCGGTGCGGGTAGGACAGAAGGAGCGTTGGATGCGGGAAATATGCTTAAACCTCTTTTAGCAAAGGGGGAACTTCACGCAATAGGTGCGACTACTCTTAATGAGTACAGAAAATACATCGAGAAGGACGCTGCCCTTGAGAGAAGGTTTCAGCCGGTGATGGTGGATGAACCGACTGTTGAGGATACCATTGCTATTTTGAGAGGACTCAAGGAGAGATATGAGTTGTTTCACGGCGTAACTATCAGCGACCATGCGATAATTCAGGCGGCTGTATTATCCGATAGATATATCACCGATAGATTTTTACCTGATAAAGCCATCGACCTTATTGATGAGGCGTGTGCTTTAATAAAAACCGAACTTGAATCCATGCCTACGGAGCTTGATGTGATTTCCAGGGATATAATGAGATTGGATATAGAAGAAGCGGCTTTAAAAAAAGAAAAAGATGAAGATTCAAAGAAAAGATTTGAGGAAATCAGAAAAGAATCGGCTGAAATGAAGGAAGATTTTAAAGTTAAACTTAGTCAATGGGAATTAGAAAAACAATCTATAAATATAATAAATGAGTTGAAGGAAGAAATTGAACGGGTGAACAACGATATAGAAGTGGTAAAAAGAGATTCAGATTATGATAAAGCTGCTCAGCTTCAATATGGTAGATTACCCGAACTTGAAAAAGAATTAGAAAAAGCTAAAGAAAAACAAAGCATGAGTGATAAGGAAAACACTTTCTTGAGAGAGAGTGTCACTGCAGAAGAAATAGGTAAAATCGTATCTAGATGGACAGGGATTCCTGTAACAAAGCTTGTTGAGGGAGAAAGGGGTAAACTGCTTCGTCTAGAGGATATACTCCACAATCGAGTTATTGGTCAGAACGAAGCTGTGATGCTAGTGTCTGATGCCATTATAAGATCTCGAGCCGGAATAAAAGACCCGACTAAACCGATAGGTTCATTCATATTTTTAGGGCCTACTGGAGTAGGTAAAACAGAACTTGCAAAAACTTTAGCTGAGACTCTTTTCGATTCAGAAGATAATATTGTTAGAATCGATATGAGTGAATATATGGAAAGGTATTCAGTGGCTAGGTTGATCGGAGCGCCTCCGGGATATGTAGGCTATGAAGAAGGAGGTCAACTTACTGAAGCTGTAAGAAGAAAACCTTATTCGGTAGTGTTGTTCGACGAAATCGAGAAGGCTCATAGAGATGTCTTCAATGTGCTTTTGCAAGTTCTTGACGATGGAAGAATTACCGATTCTCAAGGAAGGACTGTCGATTTTAAAAATACGATAATCATCTTGACGTCGAATATCGGTTCTGAATATTTGCTGGATGGAATCGAAAACGGTACAATCACCGATAAAGCCAAAAATAAGGTTATGGATTTATTGAGAGGTAGTTTTAAACCTGAATTTTTAAACAGGATAGATGAAATTGTTCAGTTTAAACCTCTTCAAAAAAATGAAATCGACAAAATATTGGACTTGCTACTGAAAGATCTTGAAAACAGATTGAAAGACAAACATATTACGATAGAATTATCAAAAGAAGCTAGAGATTATATTATTGATGAAGGGTATGATCCGCATTACGGTGCGAGACCTTTGAAAAGGGTTATCCAGAGAAATATCGAAACACTTCTTGGAAAGGCGATTATTACCGAGGAAATAAAAGAAGGAGACCATTGTTTAATAATATATGACAATTGTATGCTAAAAGTAGACAATTGACGTAGCAACTAGTATAATTACTTTAACTTAATATCTCCGATAATAGCAAACTGCTTGAAAAAGTAGGGCGCAAAGCTACAGACCTAAGGTTTATTAAACTATGGTGGCTGGGTTGCCGAAGAGAACCTTAACTGTGTCTCTTGACATAGTTTTTTTCTTTTATTGGAGAAATATAATACAAGAGGAGGAAAATATGAAAAGGAGAATCAGTTTAATACTTGTTCTTATGTTGGTGTTGTCAACCGGTGTAGTTTTCGCCGATGATGAAGTTGAGTCTGATGTTGAACTAGTTGTTGAAGAAACAGATGAAGAAGAAGCAGTTGAAGAAGAAACAGATGAAGAAGAAGCAGTTGAAGAAGATGGAGTGAATAATGGTAAAGGAAAAGGATTAGCTAAAAAAGAGGCTAATGCAAAAAAAAAGGAACTCAAGTTAGAACTTGAATTTGCTAAAGATGAAGCTGAGCAAAATAAAGATTTAATTGAAGATGAATTGGAATCTTTAAAAGATCAATATGAAGAACTTATCGAGGCGGGAAATTTTGAAGGCGCTGGATTATTGGTTGATCAAATTTCAGAACTTGAATTGAAATTTCGAGATGCAAAGATACAAATGAAACAAATGATTAATGAAAGAAAAATGATTGCAAGAGAAAAGTATACAGAAGATGAGCTAGCGATATTTACACAATCCATTAAAAATATTAGAGAAATGCATGAAGATGCAAATGTTTTAGATGTGGGATCGGTTATGGTTAAGGACAATATTATTAAATTCGATACTCCTCCATACATTAAAGGTGGTAGAACTGTGGTTCCGGTTAGAGCCTTAACTGAAGGGTTAGGTGCTTCTGTATCTTATGATAATGAAACTAGGAAAGTTACAATTGTAAAAGATGGAAAAGAAATTGTTTTATTGATTGGATCAAATGAAGCTTTAGTAAATGGTGAAATTGTTTCATTAGATAGCAAGGCTGAAATTACGAATTCTAGAACATACGTACCGATTAGATTTATTTCAGAAATATTTGGTCTAAATGTCCAGTGGGATGGAGAGAATGAAGTAATTGATGTAGAAGAAGAAACTCCTGCAGATGAAGAAACACCTGTAGATGAAACGCCAATAGAAGAATAGCAGATTAACCAATCTACGTACGTGATGTTTTGAAGTTGAGGTTGCATAATGTAATTAATATTGAAATTATACTGTGCAAGTGTTAGAATAAATTAAAAACGTACGTAGAGTTGGTGATGATGTGGCTTTTATAACATATAATTTTTCTGCAATTAGAGGGAAACAGTGGGGGAAGGATTTTTATTCTTTTATGTGTCCACTAAACATAGTATCTAGGTTATTTAATGATGCTGAAGAAAATATTCCTAATATAATTTCGGATAAAATAGATTTAAATAAGAAATTGGTTGAGAAATTGACAATTAAAATACTCGATAATAAAGAAACTTATTTTGTCGAACCTATTTTAGCAGCGATTGATACACCGATACAATTTAAAGCATTGGACGATCAGTATCCGGAAATTGGTGTAATAAGTTTTCCTATGATCAGTGCTCGTTTAATTATCAATGGCCTTGAAGAGAAAGTAGCAATAGAGAAGGCTATAAAAAAGAATCCAAAGATGAGAAACAGTGTCCTTTCTGTAGTTATTTACCATGATCCTGGATTTGTTATGGCTGAGGAGTTACTAAAGACTAAAAAGATTAAAAAATATAATAAAAATGATAATATTGCAATAGATAAAGTTGAAGATTATGCGAATCAGTTGATAGAGAATCATGATTTTATAAAGAAACGCATTGATTTGAATAATAAAAGTCTTGGAAAGTATTCTAAAAAATTGTATTTGAAGAAACAGATTGCTCAGACAACAAGAGCTATATTAGGGGAGAAATCCATAGATTCAATGCATGAAATAGTAGATATGTTTTGGATCGATTATTTTACGCAGATAAAGCTGATAAAGCAATTTGACGGATATCAGTTACGTACGGATTATGTGATTGATTATGGAACTGTTTTGGAGGCTATGGCTCTTTCGGTGAAAGAATTATATGCTGATGATGAGTATGATAGAGAAAAATTCTTTATTGTGATAAACGAAATGGATTGGTCCAGGAAAAATCGGAATTGGAAGAAAAACATTCTTACAGATAGCGGACGGGTGATAAAGAACAGCGACGCTGTAACGTACGTAATGAATAAAGTGATTAACGAGTATAAGAAAACGCCAGTATAAACTGACGTTAATTACTGTCTATCCAATCGACAATATCCGTTAAAAGGGTTTTACTTACGTGACCTGGTGTATAGTATTCATCAGGGCTGGGAGTACCTTCTCCTGTGTATAATAAATGATTGAGATCTGCATAACTGATAAATGTTACGTTGTCATTGTTTTCTAAAGAGGTTTTCCAAATGTTGAATTCAGTAATTGGGACTTGATAATCTCTTTCGCCGCCCAGAATCAATAAAGGTCTACTGATATTCTTGGCTTCATTTTGAGGTTTATAATTTTGCAAATACAGCCAGTAATCCTTTGAGATGCCCATTAAGTCTGTTTGTTGTAAAGTGCTTTCCGTACGGATGTTGTGTATGTTTTCTTGAAATGTTTTATAAGTGTTCAATAGAGATTGTTCTTCTTCAGAAATAATACCGTCGAGATTGAAAATATATTCAAATTGGTAGATCATCAGATCTTCCATTGGTGTGACTGGTGCTGAAACAAGTACGTAACCTGCTGCGTTTGGTGATAGCTCAGCAATCTTCGGCATGAGATAACCTCCGAAGCTATGACCGAGAATATAAATTTTTTCTGGATTTACGGACGAATAATTTAGAAGATATTCATATGCAAGTACAGCGTCTTCTATGGTTTCTTCATATGGAGTAAAGTGTTCGATGTCGATTTCTTTACCATAAGTGAATGTTCTTTTATCGTATCTAAGAACTGCAATACCGTTGTCTGTCAAATGCATTGCAATATCTTTAAATGGTTTATTTTCGAGTACAGTTTCATCTCTATCGCTTGGACCTGAGCCGTGGATCAAAACTACTGCGGGAAAGGGACCATCACCTTTTGGAATAGTCAGAGTTCCAGATAATATAAAAGGTTCGTTTCCAAATCTCACTTCTAGTTCTTTAATTTCTGTTTCTGATATTGCTTCTTCTAAAACTGGTGAATAATTTAAACCTGCTATATTTTTGTCTTTATCAAAAACAATATTCATATTGATATCATTCTTTTCCATAATAACTTTATATGTGAGTATGTTGTAAGCTTCTTGTTCTTCGATTGATAAAGCACCTGTATCTACCCATTTTCCAAATTTCGAGTCTAAATCTTCGAAGATTTGATTGAAAACTGTTTCATTGAGGGCGGTTTCCATATCTTCTGTGTAGAAATAATTATTAAGCAATTTATCTGTATTTTGATTTTCTAAATCTTTAATATAATTCTCGGCAATTTCTTCCATAGTGCCTGTAATCTTTTGAGTTTCAACTTTGGATGAACAGCCTGCAAAAAGAAGTAATATAATCAGTAAAAATGCTAAATTTTTCATTATAATCATCCTTTCAATCATTTTAAAACAATAAATATCCTTTCTTAATTATTATACCATAGTGTTTATTCGTTGAAAAAAGGGTATAAGTAGTAAAGGAATTAATATATAGAGGTGAAGGACACTATGAGATTGGGAACCGACAACAGCAGCAATGAGATAATAAAAAAAATTAAATTGCTTGAAAAAATGCAATATGGCGGTTTGTTTATTATGCTCTTTTTTACAATTTTATTAATGATAGTTAAAAACGCTGTATTCATGAATATATATGTATATTATTTACTTAGTGGTATATTGGTTTTTATTTTGGCAATTCAACTGAACAAAAGGAAATTTTATCTAATTTCAGCATCCATTACATTTGTTTCAATGTTTGCCATAGTGTGGGGGCCGATATTATTTAATCCCATGATTCTCGAGGATGGTTTATCGCCACTTTTCAATTCTTTGCTTATCGTAGTCGTAAGTGCTGTTTTCTTGGATACAAGAAACACATTGTTTCTAATATTAATCCAGTTCTCATTATGTATATTTGTCTTATACACCAATCCAAATTTACAAGAATTCAATTGGATAAGTTTACTTTCGTTTTATTGTGTTTTTGGAATTACTGTTTTGACCGGAAGTTCAAATATTAAGAAAAACTTTGAGATAATAGAACAACAAAAGAGTATTTTATATGAAAAAATATACTTTGATTCTTTGACTGGAATAGGTAGTAGATTGAAATTCGAAGAAAATATCGATATGCTGATAAAAAATGACGAAGCTTTTTTCACTATTATCAACTTTGATATCGACAATTTCAATATTGTAAATAAAATAAACGGTTATTCTTCTGGAGATCGATTACTAAAAGATTTTTCGAGGATTATGGAAGATGTTTTTTTAAACGAATTTTTATATCGATGGTCCGGAGATGAATTTTTAGTTGTTCTTTTGACAGATGAAAGAGAACATATAAGTAGATTGATGGCAGAAACGAACGATAAATTCATTGAAATGACAAATGGAAAGTATAAATTGAACGAATGTACGTTAAGTGCTGGTGTAGCCTGTTATCCTAAAGATGGAGAATCAATATCCGATCTTTTGCAATGTACAAGCCTAGCGTTGGATCAATCAAAAAATAATGGGAAGAATCAATTTCATTATTTTCAACCGCTAATGAGAAAAGAAACATTAAAATTCCATAAAATACAAAAATTTATCAATGAATCATTTAAAAACAACAATTTTGAATTATTTCTACAACCGATTTATGATATCAAGACGAAGACAATGTGTGATGCAGAAATATTATTACGTACGAAATCGAAAGAATTCACATTGGCCGAGGTTCTAGGTGTTGCGGAAATCACTTCTCAGATTATGCGGATTGACGAATGGGTTGTAGAAAACACCTTTAAACTTATTAGTGAGAACAAAGAATTCTTTGCTGAGAATAGAATTAGCATAAATATGTCTGTGCACTCATTCAAAGCGGAGAATTTAATTGAAGATTTGCAAAAGTTGCTTGATAAATATGATTTGGATGCATCAAAATTTACATTCGAAGTTACAGAACACACCGCTATTGTAGATATCGAAGACTCAAAACGTATATTTACATTACTCAAGCAATTAGGTTTTAAAATTGCCATTGATGATTTTGGTACGAGATATTCATCAATAAATTACTTGAACACGCTGCCTATAGATGTATTGAAAATTGATAAATCTTATGTAGACAATGTTGCAATTGATAAAAATACCGCTGCTATAGTCAAGCATATAATTGCATTGACAAAAGACTTAAATCTTAAAACCATAGCTGAAGGAATAGAAAATGAAGAACAATTTGATACTCTTGATGAGCTAGGTTGTGATTATGCACAAGGTTATTTGATGAATAGACCTATGAATTTTAAAAAATTTAAAAAGCTTATAGGTATTACTTAAACTTAACATATTTTTATGATTTAAATGTTAAAATAATCATAAGAAAGGTTGGGGATTATGGATAAAAATTTACTTAGAAAATATGCTGAGATAATTATTAAAAAGGGAGTGAATATACAAAAAAATCAACTTCTAGTAATTACTGCTCCGGTTGAAAACTATGAAATAGTGGAAATGATTTCTGAAATTGCCTATAAAGAAGGGGCAAGGGATGTAATAACAAATTGGAATGACGAGAGATTGGATAGAGTCAGATATTTGCAGGCTCCTGATGATATCTTCGATGAAGTCCCTGAATGGAAAAAAATGTTCTATCTAGAGAATGTTCGAAAAGATGCTGCTTATTTAAAGTTGTCAGGCAGCGATCCTGATATCTTGAATGGAGTTGAGCAAGATAAAATAGTGCGTAACAGTAAAGCGTTTGGAAAAGCTCTTAAAGAATATAGAGAGCGTTTGATGGCTAACAGAAATGTTTGGTGTGTTGCATCGGCTCCTACAAAAGCGTGGGCTATGAAAATGTTTCCTGGATTTAGTGAAGATGAGGCAAAAGATAAACTTTGGGAAGCGATATTCAAGGCAAACAGGATTGACAGAGAAGATTCTTTTGTCGCAATAGAGCAACACAAGGAGAATCTTAAGAGGAGTCTTGATTTCTTGAATTCTCAAGGATTGAAAAAATTATTCTACAAAAACAGTTTGGGAACTGATTTAACTATTGAGTTGTCTGAAAATCATGTATGGTTGGGCGGAAGCGATTTCATGGATAATGGAATTGAGTTCATGGCTAATCTTCCTACTGAGGAAGTGTTCACTCTTCCTAAAAAAGACGGGGTGAACGGCATTGTGTATAGCTCAAAACCATTTGTTTACAACGGTACATTGATTGAAGATTTCAATATAACATTTAAAGACGGCAAGGTAGTGAAATATGATGCAAGGAATGGTAAAGAAGCGTTGAAGAGTCTAGTGGAACTAGATGAAGGATCTTGCTATTTGGGTGAAGTCGCACTAGTGCCACATGAATCGCCTATTTCTCAGATGAACATTCTTTTTTACAACACTTTATTCGATGAAAATGCATCTTGTCATTTGGCGTTGGGTGAAGCTTATCCGATTTGTATAAAAGGCGGAGAGAACATGACTAAGGAAGAGCTGGAAAAGGAAGGCGTAAACAGCTCGATAGCTCATGAGGATTTTATGGTAGGAACCGAGGATTTAAGCATAATAGGTATAGATAAAGAAGATAAAGAGGTTGTTGTCTTTGAAAATGGAAATTTTGTATATTAAATAAAAAAAGGCCGCAGATATTTCTGCGGCTGATTATTTATCAAGAACAATTGTGAATTTCGCTCCTTTATCCAGAGTGTTTTCCACTGCAATTTTACCTCCGTGTTTTTCTATGATAGATTTGGTTATTGCCAAATACAATAATAAATATAATGATAAATTTTGTGGAATAAGAGATAATATAAGTATTAGGGGTGGACGACGTGAATATATATCACAAATTATTATTTGAATATGAGGAAAAAAAAGAAATTGCATTATTGACTGTTACAGCTGTAACTGGATCTAATCCAGCTCAGGTCGGCAAAATGATGATCATCGATAAAGAAGGAAAAGTGTTGGAAGGTACCATAGCTGGTGGAAGTATCGAAGAACAGGCGAAAAAAGAAGCTGTAGCTTTGATGAAAATGGGAGAATCGAAGACGATAAGAATAGATATTCAAGATGAATTCGGAAATGAATGCATCGGCAGCGTAGAAATATTCGTTCAGGTTTTTGTTCAAAGAGATGAGATTATTATTATTGGAGCCGGTAATGTCGGGCACTCTGTTTATAGAATTGCCGAGACGCTCGATTATGATATTGTCATTGTGGATGACAGACCTGACTATGCAACAAAGGAAAGGTTTCCCAAGGCTAAATCCATGGTTATCGGTAAATTTGAAGAAATTTTAAAAGACTTCGAAATCCATGAAAACTCAAACATAGTTATTTCTACACATGCACATGAATATGATGAATTGGCTCTTTTATCGGTAGTGAACAGTAATGCTAAATATATAGGCATGCTTTCTAATAGAAGAAAGGCGAAAATGATTCTTGAAAATTTGGCAAAAGAGGGAATATCAAAGGAGAATATTGATAAAGTTTATGCCCCTATAGGTTTAAGCATCGGTGGAACGAAACCTGAGGAGATAGGGATTTCAATTATGGCTGAAATTTTAGCGGTAAAATATGATAAAATGTCTAATTTCAAAAATGAGAAAAGAAATTTATAAATTTTTTTAATAATATGTTTTAGTTTATAATTATTTGAGAATATAAATAATAGGGGATGATGTTTTATGAATAAAAAAATAATCATTATAATTTCTGTAGTACTTTTCAATATGATTGCAGGTATGATAATCTTGTTGATGATGCAAAAGAGAAAAGAAATAACTATTGACACTCTTGAATAAGAGTGTCTTTTGTTTCCAATAAAAGAAATATGAATCTGAAATAAAAACCGTAATCAAGAGATGCTTTTTTGCATCTCTTA
>JAYENG010000125.1:0-2200 GCA_034721975.1 Bacillota bacterium | reverse complement strand
CGACCGTATTCGGTTATATGATACAACAATTTTCCATTAAGGAAATCGGACCGGAAAGAACGAATATATATATCAATTTAGTTCCGGTTTTTGCAATAATATTATCTGTTTTGATTCTTCATGAATCTATTGACATACTAAATATTGCAAGTGGTATCGTTGTAATTGGAGCGGTGTATAAATTCAATACAGCTAAATAGGATGTGATGGTTTGAATTACAAATTGCATAAAGCTAAACCGTATATACTGATTGCTCTAATCGACGCATTTGCAACTCAAATATACATTGATATATTTTCAAATAATTTTAGAATCTCATTTGCAGTGCTGTTATTGCCGGTGATTTATTTTTTCAACAGAAAATTGAATCCAATAGTGGGAGCATTGTACATCGGATTTTCAGGTCTTTTTTTTAGGGCGGCAATTGGTTTTAGCGAGTATGGAGGGATTTTACCATCATTAGCAGCGGATTATCAAATATTTTTCTTTGATATCTCCTATGGACTCATTTATTATTTCTTTCTTTACAATAAAAAAGATTACAATATCACCACATGGCTTTTAGTGGTGTTTTCAGGTGATTTGTTTGCTAATCTTGTCGAAGTGATTTTGCGAATCGGTATTAGTAATATCGCGGAATTCTCGGATAAAATCTATATACTTTTTTATGTGGCACTATTCAGAACGATAATTGCAATAATGATTGTATTGATAATTCAATCATATAAAATGTTTATCTTGAAATCGGAACATAATCAGAGATATCAAAAATTGTTGATACGTATTTCTGATTTGGAATCTGAACTGTATTTCATCAATAGGAATATGGAGCAGATTGAAAACGTGATGTTTAAAGCCTATGATCTATATGAGGACGCCGATGAACTTGATCGAAAACATATAAAAAACAACACGTTGGATATCGCTACTGATATTCATGAAATTAAAAAGAATTATATAAACATATATAATGGTATAAAAGAAATTACAGATAAAGATAAAACCATCAATGAATTACATGTTTATGATTTAATGAATATGTTGTTCAACAATTTGAATAAAATGGTTGCTTCTAAAGATATAAATATAAAATTACATCTCAACAATAATTATACTGTCAAAGAAAGTTATTATTTTTTATCAATTATTAGAAATATATTAATGAATGGAATCGATGCTTTAAAAGAAAGCGAACAATTAGAAAAAACAATAACAATGTATGAAATAAACTCAGAGAACCATTACATTTACAAGATAACCGATAATGGACCAGGTATTGATAAAGAAGACATCAGCGAAATATTCATACCGGGATACTCGACAAAATTTCATAAAGAAAGCGGTGACTCCAATAGAGGATTAGGACTGTTTATAGTTAACGAACTGGTTGAAAATATTTATAATGGACAAGTAACAGTACAATCGGAGAAGTATAAAAGGACTGAATTTACTATTATATTACCTAAAGAGAAGTTGGAGGTATGCGAATGAAAATTTATATTTTAGATGACGATAAAAATATTTGCAGAAGATTATCGCAAATAATCGAGAAAGAGAAATTGGGTAATGTTGTTAATTATAGCCAGAACCCAGTTTCAAGTTTAGATGAATATCAATATTTTGATGTCGATATCATGATCATTGACTTGCTTATGCCTAAACTGGATGGAATCAATTTTGTAAAAAAAGTTAAAGAGAAGAATGAAAACATTGAATTTATCATGTTGTCTCAGGTGAATAATAAAGAGATGATTGCAAAAGCCTATAGTGCTGGTGTGAAATTCTTCATTAATAAGCCTATCAATCGCATTGAAGTTAAACATGTAATCAATAATCTAAAAGAACTTTTAGATTATCGAAATAAATTCAATTATTTAGGTCAAGTGTTTTGCAATCTGAATTTGAAAAGCGAAATGAATGAAATCAGTCTTGAAGAGAAAATGAAAAAAATATTGCTTGAACTCGGAATTTGGGGTGAAAAAGGTGCTGATGAAATAATCAGACTTGCACTTTACATCAAAGAAAATAATTTAAGCATTGTTGAAATTTCACTTAAAGATATTATAAGTTCGGTAAATCACAATCCGCAGAATTTCGAGCAAAGAATCAGAAGAGCGATAGGCAAGGGGATGTCCAATCTAGCCAACATCGGATTGGAGGATAATCTAAACAATACATTTATAGAGTATACAAATACTC
>JAYENG010000124.1:0-13152 GCA_034721975.1 Bacillota bacterium | reverse complement strand
GAAATGTTGTTGTTATTTGAAGAATTTCCATGGGAATTAAAACTTAATGTCAATCACGGCAATACTTTGGAAATGAATATTGAAGAAACGTTTGATATTATTTTAGGAAATCCACCGTACATAGGGGAAAAAAACAATAAAACATTTTTTAGGGATATTAAGAAAAATAAGTTTGGTAGAAAATACTATGAAAGCAAAATGGATTATTACTACTTTTTTATGTATAAAGGTTGGGAACTATTAGCCCCGAATGGTGTTATGGGTGTAATTACAACCAATTATTTTTTTACTGCTGATGGAGCTGATAAACTTAGAAAGTTCATTAAAGAGAACATAAGTTTCAAAGAAATTATTAATTTCCATGAAAAAAAGCTTTTTAAAGAAGCTCTTGGACAACATAATGTCATCACCGTTACTTCGATGAAAAATAATAATGAAAATGTAATCATTAATAACCACGATAATATATTTGAAATTAAAGAAAAGAATCTTTATTCTGATAATGATTATATTCAAGTTTACACCGATAAAAAAGATTACGATCTTATTGATAAAATAAAAAAGCAAAGCACTTTTAACTTAGGTGATTTTTTTGATATTCATCAAGGAATTGTTTCTGGTGCCGATTATTTAAATGAAAAAAAAATCAATTTCTACCAATTAGAACGAGTCGAAACAGGACAAGGTATTTTTGTTTTAACTGAGGAAGAACTAAGCAAATATAATTTAACGGATTCTAAATATTTGAAAAGATTTCATAAAAATTCCGACATAGATAAATTTACCATCAATGTGAAAAGTAATAAATACATATTATATATTGATAATGAGGTAGAGTTGTCAGAGACATCGAAAGAATATAAGTATCTGGAACAATTTAAGCCTATCTTGGAAAGTAGAAGAGAAGTGATTCAAGGTATAAGAAAATGGTATGCACTTCAGTGGCCTAGAGAAAAAAGTATTTTTAAAATTCCTAAAATAGTTGTGCCACATCGAAATATTTGTAACAAATTTGCGATTTCTTTAGAAGACTTTTATGCAAGTGCGGATGTTTATTATATTATTTCCAAAACTGTTGTTTTTGATTTAAGAGTAATTGCTGCTATTCTTAATTCAAAACTAATGTATTTTTGGCTTTTTAACATAGGTAAAAAAAAGGGGAATATCTTAGAGCTTTATAGTACTCCTCTTAAGAAGATTCCAATAAAGTATAGTGAGGAAATTCTAATGGCTAATGGAAAATTTGATATGAAAAATTTTGATTTTTTAAATCGAGTCGTTTATGAAATGTACAATCTGAATCAAGAAGAAATTAAGAAAATCGAGAAATTTTACAACTGTATGGGTACGCGATAGAAAAAATATAAAAAAAGATATTAATAAAGGGCACGGATAATGTTAAAATACCTTCGTAGGAGGTAATTGTATATGAATAAGAATATTAAAAAAATGATTTTGGCAAGTTTGTTCGCCGCTATGGTAACGGTTGGAACATTGGTTATTCAAGTACCTACACCAACAAAAGGTTATATACATATTGGTGATACGATAGTTTACTTATCGGGAATTTTATTAGGGAATGTATTTGGATTTTTAGCAGCTGCACTTGGATCTTTTTTAGCTGACTTTATTTCCGGATATCTTATTTATGCTATTCCGACTTTTATGATTAAAGGGCTTGACGCTCTTGCTGTAGGGTTGATTTATCGTTCATTATCTAAAAACACAGATAAACTGTCGATTAAAACTCTTCATTTTGCCGTTGCAGTATCCGTGGGAACTATTATCATGGTAGGAGGGTATTATATATTTGAATCGGCATTGTATGGCTATAAAGCTGCACTATTAGGTATTTTGCCAAATATCGTTCAAGGAATTGGCGGAGGTGCACTCGCACTGCCTATATTGATAGCTTTGGAGAAAACGGGAATTACGTATAAAAAATTGATGGGCAATAAGGAATAAAACATTGATTTTATTGTATTGAAATCAGTTGAATCTCATAATATATTTATGAGAAGACAATTGTTGATTTTAAGTATGATTATCTATATCTTAAGTTTATGTATAGTATATGATTATTATGGCATTTTTATATTTTTATTGATAGGCACCTTGTTTCTCTTTAAAGAGAGCCAGGTGCCTATTGTATTTATTATCCTTATTGTAATATTTATGCTTTTTTCTTGTTTTTTTAAAACTTCTATCGATGAAGGTGGACAAACTTATGAAGGAAGAGTAATTGCAAGATCGATGTTTCAAGAGAACCAATACTATTTAGATATAAATAATGATATCCGGAATGTATTAATTGATTATCCGCCTGAAGATTTTAAAGATGGAGATTATATTAAAATAACCGGCAGACTTGAGAGAATCAATACAGAGTCAAGCTTGAACAAATTCAATTATGGTTTATACTTGGCGGGAAAGAATTTTTTTTATGAGCTGAGCGTCGATGAAATTATCGAACATGAATCAAATCGACCAACCTTTAGAAATAAGATACTCAGGAAAGTATATAATCACATAAAAAATAAATTTGGAGCTGAAGGCGATCTTATTTTTACTATATTATTCGGCATCAAAGAAATGTTGGACAGTGAAACCAAGCAGATATTCAACGCTTTTGGGTTGACCCATCTTTTAGTGGTCTCAGGGCTGCATGTTTCTATTATCGCCAATAGTTTTGATAGAATATTGAGTAGATTTAAAATATATTATATAATCCGAAAATCATTTGTATTTATTCTTCTGGGAATGATAGCTTTTTTAGCCGGTTTTCATATTTCGATCATGAGAGCTTTTGGGCAGAAACTATTGAAAGAGTTAAGCATCATAACTAATAATGCATACGATAGCATGTCTGCCATAGCAGTGCTTAATATAATATTTTTAATATATAATCCGTATTATTGCAGTTACATCAGTTATCAACTCAGTTTTTTAGCAGCTTTTGCATTAGCTCAAGAAGATGATATTTTGCATGTTTATAGAGTGTATTTAGGCATATTGCCGATAATTTTAACTATAAATTCTCAGGTTAACATCTTGACGATACCTTTCAACATCATAATGATATCCATAATGGGATGGTTGTTGCCGATAACGGGTTTAAGTGCAATTGTACCATTTAAGATCAACTTTCTTGATATAGGTATACGATATATTTATAGTTTGATTACTGAAATGCTGAGGTGTATTTCAAAAATAGAATTTCTAAGCATTGATTTGTTTTATTGCAGCAGTCTTGTAGTTGTAAGTTATTATTTTTTGTTTTTCATTTATTTTCTGATAAAAGAGAATGAATCGTTATATTTGAAAATACAATCATATAGACCACACATAGTAGCGGTATCACTAAGTTTTATTATTATACTGAATAATATGTATCAAGATGTGATGGAAGATACCATTTTTTTCTTCGATGTAGGCAACGGCGATAGTGCATTGATTAATTATAAAAATAGTAAAATACTCATAGATGCGGGAAGCAGGCGCGATGTTGATGAATATCTCGAATATTTAGGAATAAAACAATTGAATGCTGTATTGATAAGCCACAACCATATGGATCACTATGGAGGACTGCGGTATTTTGAAGATATTGAAATAGCTTATCTATTTTTGAATGATGATTCCATTTTAAAAAACATGGATTTGTTATATAATCATATAGAGGATATTTATACTGGTGATGAATTAAAATTCGGGAGAATTAACTTTGAAGTTTTTAATCCTCCGATAGATGGAATGATGTCAAAGGATTTAAACGATACATCTCATGTTATACAGATGTCTATTGATGGAGTAAAAATTTTATTTACTGGTGATATTACAAAATATATCGAAAAAGATTCTATAATCTCGGAAATCGATATCCTTAAAGTTCCTCACCATGGATCGAAAGATTCATCAACTGATGATTTTTTGAAAGATTTAAATCCAAAACTTTCTATTGTTTCTGTAGGTAGAAACAATCCATATGGACATCCTCATTCTGAAGCGATGGACAGACTTGAAAAATATTCAGAGCTTGTGCTGACTACAAAAGAATCTGGAACCATCATGATAAAAATCGTCAATGAAAATACGATAAAATTCAAATTTTTTTAGGAGAATATATGAACTATCTTGATGTACTGAAATTGTCAAAAACAAAATCTTTAAGGAATGCTTATCTTATGGTCAATCGTGAGAATTATCTTTATGACCATACTGTTCAAAGAATAAAAGAAGATTATTTGAATCCTGAACTTGTTGTTTTCAACTACGGATACTATGATGGGGCAGAAGCCGATTATAATCAAATTTACAATGCTGTTATCACTTTGCCTGTCATGAGCGAATATAAAATTGTTGTTATCAAGAATCTGGAACAAATGAATTTAACTGATGATCAGATCGATAATCTTATTGATGTAAGCCATAAGGCAATTGGAAGTGTCAATATTATTACTGTTAAGAACAAGATGTCAAAAGTATATAAACGGTTTAAAAAAGCAAAAATCGAAGTGGTGGAATTTGAAAAATTGAACGGCGGTGATTTCAGAAAATGGGTCATTAAAAAATTTAAAGACAAGGGAAAAAAATTATCAAGACAGGCATTGGAATTTTTCATTGATTATTCAATGTATAATGATAGAAATCAATCTATAAGCTTATATCAAATGGAAAACGAAATTGTAAAAATTTCATCATTGCCATATGAAATGATAGATATTGAAAATCTTAAGGAAATCATGATAATGCCTCTTGAAATGAATGTATTTACTTTAACGGATAGTTTGGCGGATGGGGATATCAAGGTAAGTTTAAAAAAATTGAATGAACTTTTAAAAAAAGGTCATAGTACATATGAAATCATGCCTTTATTGACAAAACAATACAATAATATGCTGATAGCAAAAACTTTAAATTTAAAAAGTCATCCGATAAATGATATACAAGAAATACTGGGGTTTAAATCTTCATATCCTGTTAAACTCATACTGAAAAGAGTTGCCGGACTAGATAAGAAATCACTTATGAAATCTCTTGAATCTTGCATTGAATACGAGAGTGTTTCTAAAAGCCAAGGAGTAAACAAAAGAGCTCATATTGAAAGTTTGTTTATGAAATTGACGTCAAAAAAATAAAAATGCGTACCATTGACAGGTACGCATTGTTTTTATTCTGACGGGGAATATAAACAATTTGTTATGACATTTTATTTAATCTTTTTGCTAATCTAGATGTTTTTCTTGAAGCTGTACTTTTATGAATTGCATTTTTAGAAGCATTTTGATCCAATGCTTTTTCAGCAAGTACATATTTTTCTTGTGCTAAAGCTTTATCACCTGAATCAACAGCTTCGTTAAATTTTTTGATTACAGTTTTCAATTTAGACTTGTTAGTCCTATTAGTAGCAGTTTTTTTAGCGATAACTTTAATTCTTTTTTCAGCAGATTTAATGTTAGCCATTATATTCACCCCCCTTGATTCCTAATTCAACAAAATGATTTTATCATTATTCAATACAAAAATCAACAATAAATTTTCTTTTATTAAAGATATTATTCTGATATAATTTATAAGATATCAACTAGAAGGGGTCAAAAATATGGATGAAAGACAAAAAAAAATTAGAAATTTTTCAATAATTGCTCATATCGATCATGGCAAAAGCACTTTAGCGGATCGTTTAATAGAGAAAACCGGATTGTTGACGGAGCGAGAAATGAAAGATCAAATTCTTGATAACATGGATTTGGAAAGAGAAAGAGGAATAACAATTAAACTTCAAACGACACGTTTGATTTATAAGGCAAAAGATAATGAAGAATATATTTTAAATTTAATAGATACACCAGGTCATGTGGATTTCACTTATGAAGTTTCGCGTTCTTTAGCTGCATGTGAAGGTGCCATATTGGTAGTTGATGCAACTCAAGGAGTAGAAGCGCAAACTCTTGCAAATGTATATTTGGCAGACGAGCAGGCGCTTGAGATTGTACCGGTATTGAACAAAATCGATTTGCCGAGTGCAAGACCTGATGAAGTGAAACATGAAATAGAAGAGACAATCGGTATTATTGCAGAAGATGCTCCTTTGGTAAGTGCGAAAAGCGGCTTGAACGTTGAAGATGTTCTTGAGCAGATTGTGGAAAAAATCCCGACTCCATCGGGAGATGAAGAAGCACCTTTAAAGGCGTTGATATTTGATTCGTTTTATGATTCTTACAAAGGTGCAGTTGCGTTGGTAAGAGTATTTGACGGTAAGGTTAAAAAAGGTGATAAAATAAAAATGATGGCACTTGATAAAAGTTTTGAAGTTGCAGAAGTTGGATATTTTTCTCCAACTATGCTAGAAGCAAGTGAACTTAGCGCGGGCGATGTCGGTTATATTACAGCTAGCATTAAAAATGTTAAGGATTGCCGCGTCGGTGACACTATTACAGATGCAAAAAAACCAACCGGGGAATCTTTACCGGGATATAAGAAAGCGACATCTATGGTTTATTGTGGTATATATCCTGCTGATGGAGAAAACTATGAAAATATTCGTGAAGCTTTAGAAAAACTACAATTAAATGATGCAGCTTTGTCTTTTGAACCTGAGACGTCCATTGCACTGGGATTTGGATTCAGATGTGGGTTCTTGGGACTACTGCATTTAGAAATTATTCAGGAAAGACTTGAAAGAGAACACGATTTGGACATTATTGCAACGTCTCCGAGTGTAATATATAGAGTTACAAAGACAGATGGCAGCAGTTTAATGGTTCAAAATCCTAGTAATCTTCCCGATAAGACAGAAATAGAAATTATAGAAGAACCGATTGTCAAATCAAAAATTATCGTTCCGAGTGAATATATCGGCAATGTCATGGAAATGTGTCAAAACCGTCGAGGAATTTTAGATCATATGAGTTATATAGATGAAAAGAGAGCGATATTGACATACGACCTTCCTTTGAATGAAGTTATTTATGATTTTTTTGATACACTGAAATCAAAGACAAGAGGATATGGATCATTGGATTATGAATTTAAAGAATATATACCATCCGATTTAGTTAAAATGGATATACTTATAAACAAAGAAGTCATCGATGCATTCAGCATCATTGTTCATGAAATTAAGGCGGTTTCAAGAGGAAAACAGATTTGTGAGAGATTAAAGGATGTAATTCCGAGACAAATGTTTGTTATCCCTATTCAAGCATCTATAGGTAATAATATTGTTGCTAGGGAGAATATCAAGGCTATGCGTAAAGATGTTTTGGCTAAATGCTATGGTGGTGACATCAGTCGCAAGAAAAAACTTCTTAAAAAACAAAAAGAAGGAAAGAAAAAAATGCGTCAATTTGGAAATGTAGATATACCACAAAATGCATTTTTGTCTGTTTTGAAATTTGATGATAAATAATGGAAATATAAAATCAGATTCATAGCGAATATCTTATAAGACATTGGGGGAATTAAGATATGGACAAGGAAAATTATTTCAAGAAAATTGGTGATGACAACAAAGAGCATATAGTAGTGATTTATGAAACGCTTTTTAAGGATGCACAAGATGCAATAGTAATAGCTGATGATAATCAGTGTGTTCTCGATATAAATGATAGATTTACTGAAATGTTTGGACATGAACTTGAGGATATTGTTGGAAAAAATCTTGATGATATAATTACAAAAGGAAATGTAGTGGATGAAGCAAAAGGATTGACTGAGAGTTTGATAAATGGGAAGGAAATAAATATCGACAGCATTCGCTACGACTAGAAAGGCAATAGAATTGAAGTAAATATCAAAGTCGTTCCGATTATTATCAATGGTGAAGTAGCAGGTGGATATGGCATATATTCAGATATTTCTAAAAGAAATGATGCAGAGCGTAAGTTGTTGAAACAAAGTTTAGAATTTAGATCATTGTTTATGAATTCAACAGATGCAATAGTGATGCTCGATAAAAACAACTGTGTCATTAACATAAACGAGGAATTCACAAAATTGTTTGGATATGAGTTAAAAGATATAAAGGAAATCGATATTGATAAATTGATTACAAATGAAGATACAATAACAAGTGCAGAAAAACTAACGAATATGGTTTCAAAAGGAGAAGAAGTAGATTTTGAAGAAATTCGCTATGATAAAGATGGAAATGGAAAAGAAGTTACGATAAAAGGAATTCCAATTGTTATCAATGGCGAAACTGTTGGAATATATGCTATATATTCTGATATATCTTTAAGAAAAAGTGTGGAGCGAGAGCTATTGAAGCAGAATTCGAATTTTAAAGCGCTGTTTACAAATGCAAAGGAAGCGATAGTAATGATCGATGAATTCTTTTGTATTGTTGACATAAACAGCGAATTTACTCAGCTTTTCGGATATGAACTTGGAGATATAATAGGGAAGAATGTCGATGATATAATTTCAAATGTTGGCGATAGAGATAGAGCCAGGGAAATGTCCATCAATTTATTTGAAGGTCGTGTAGTAAATAGTGAAGATGTTCGTTGTGGACTAGGAGGTATCGAAAGAGAAGTTTCAATCAGAGATGTTCCTATTATTACAGATGGTGAAGTAGTTGGCGGATACGGCATATACTCGGATATATCACAGAGGAAAAATAAAGAGAGAGATTATATATATAAGTTATCATGATGCATTGACCGGGCTTTATAATCGAAGATATTTTGAAGAAGAAATCAATAGGTTGGATACAAAAAGAAATTATCCATTGTCCATAGTTTTTGCGGATGTCAACGGACTGAAAAAAACAAATGATAATCATGGCCATAAAAAAGGCGATGAAATATTAATAAAAGTTGCAGAAATCATTGAAAGCGAGTTTCGAAGTGATGATATTATTGCAAGAATTGGCGGCGATGAGTTTGTTGCGCTACTTCCTAAAACGAAAAATGAAGATTCGGAAAAAATAGTAGATAGAATAAAGAAAAAATGCTCTGAATCTTACATTGATTCAATTGAAATTTCAATAGCGTTCGGAGTAGATGCAAAAATTGAATCTAAGCAAAATATAAATGACATAATTAAAAATGCCGAAGATAAAATGTATAGTGATAAATCGAAAAATAAAACAAACAAGTAAATATTTCCATAAAATAATGACAAGTAGGTATACATATGAAAGGGATTTATATTCATATACCGTTTTGCAAGAAAAAATGTAATTACTGTCACTTTGTATCAAAGACGGACTTAACATCAATGGACGAGTATATCGATGCGTTGCTTAGTGAAATACTCTTATACAAAGATGAAATGGATGATATAAAAACAATATACATCGGTGGGGGTACACCGAGTCTGTTGTCTTGTGAAATGGTAGAAAAAATAGTCGACAATTTAAATCTACATGAAGTTGAAGAATTCACTATAGAAGTAAACCCTGAATCTGTTACAACGGACAAGCTTTTGTGTTATAAAAAGTCAGGTATAAATCGCATCAGCATGGGTGTTCAAACAACAAATGAAAGTCAGTTGAAAACATTGGGAAGGCTTCATAGTTTCAATGATGTAAAAGAGAAATATCAAATAATTAGAGATGCTGGATTTGATAATATCAACTTGGATTTAATCTATGCATTGCCTGGTCAGAAAACAGAAGATTTATTGAATGATATCAAAGAGTTTTCAATACTGAATCCTAAGCATATTTCAACTTATAGTTTAATGTATGAAGAGGGCACGGTTCTTGACCGCATGAAAGAATCCGGAGAAATCAAACCTGTCTCAGACGAGACGGATCGAGAGTATTTTCATATCATCGAATCAGAGCTTAAAAAAAACGGATATCATAGATATGAAATTTCCAACTTTTCTAAAGAAGGGTATGAGTCGAAACATAATCTGCTATACTGGTCTGCAGATGAGTATATAGGACTTGGACTTTCTGCGCATGGTTATCTCGGCGGCGAGAGGTATGCGAACGAATCGGTGATGGAAGAGTATCTGAAGAAGATAAAGAAAGGCGAAAGACCTGTATCCGACGTTGAAAAGATAGGTTTCGATGAGGAGAAATTCGAATACATCATGTTGAATCTGAGAAAGACAGAAGGATTTTCCATAGAGGAATTCAAAGAGAGATTTGATGTTGATTTCTTGGTGGAATATAAAATAGAAATTGAAAAGATGATCGAATACGGAGCTTTAGTTGTGGAGATGGGAAGAGTACATCTTACAGACTATGGATTCGATGTTTCGAATAAGGTGTATGGAGAATTTTTGCGATAGAAAATATTATGAGGAATCTACGGGTCGGATATATTTTTCATTGATCAGTGGGTGTGATGATATTTCACTATGTTTCGTTCGCTGTTTTTTTTGGTTGAGATATGGAGGATTTATAATGAAACGACTTAAAATAACTGATGTGAAGGAAACGAAAAAGCTTCAATATCTAAGAGGATTTGAGATATCATATAAAGACTCAAAGGGGAAACTGCGAAAGTGGGAACTGGTTTCCAGGGATGGACTGGATAGGCTCGAGAGTGAAATATTCGATAGTGAATCCTATAGCGATGGAACAATGATATGTGCGATGGATAAAGAAAAGAAACACATTGTACTTATAAGAGAGTACAGAGTATCTGCTGGAAAATACCTCTATTCCATGCCTGCTGGACTAATGGATGAAGGCGAGGATATCATGGAGACTGCCAAGAGGGAATTCAATGAAGAAACGGGTCTTGTACTGAATCCTGTTGTTTTTGATTCTGAGCGGTATACATCTGTAGGTTTGTCGAACGAAAAGGTGACAATTGTTTATGGGTATTATGAAGGCACACCCTCGTCAGATAATCTAGAGGACAATGAAGATATCGAAGTGGTGATCGCCGACAGATCGATTGCAAAGAGGATTCTAAGCGAAGAAGAAGTTCCCATTAGAACTGCATTGATACTTCAACGTATATATAATCTGGCACCTATCTTTTGATGTATAGAAAATAATGATGAAAATAACCTGTTTGATATATTGGATAGGTTATTTTATTTTATTTTTATCGAGGGCTTGACAATGATTCTTTATTAGAGTATATTATTCATAGAGTTAGCACTCATAAGAAGAGAGTGCTAACAAGAGGTGGATGATATGTTGAACAAAAGACAACAGAAAATCTTAAAAATAATTATCGATGACTTCATCGATAATGGATTGCCTGTGGGGTCGAGAACAATTTCTAAAAATCCTACTTTGAATATCAGTTCTGCTACGGTTAGAAATGAGATGGCTGATTTAGAGGATCTTGGATATATTTTTCAACCGCATACATCTGCTGGGCGTGTTCCGTCTGATTTGGGTTATAGATTATACGTTGATAATTTAGATGCTGACAAATTTCTAGGTGCAGACCAGAGGATTTTAATACGCAACTTATTATTGAGTGGAAAAATCAAAGCTGAAGAAATTGTTGAAAAAGCAGCGAACCTTTTAGCGGAAATGACAGGACTTGCCGTAGTTGCGTCATATCCGGGGTTTAAAAAGAGGGCTTTAAGCAATCTGAAATTAATTAAAATTAGCGATACCAAGGTTTTGCTGATATTAGTATCGGATAATGAAGTAGTTAAAAGCATTATATTGTCTTTTTCAGCAACTAATCAAGAAATATTGGATTTGATATCAAATTCTCTAGTAAAAAATTTAGAGGGATCAACTATTGAAGATATAGATATCAAGAAAATCAGCAGGTTGAAATATGATTTAAAACAGTTTGGAAATGTGATAGATTATCTTGTGCCGATATTGAGAGATTCGCTTAGAAATATTGAAGACGATGAATTTTATATTGATGGATTTGAGAATTTTTTAACTGTTCCTGAGTTTTCAAATTATGAAAAGGCTAGAAAAATGTACAGATTGTTTGAAGAGAAAGAAGTTCTCAATGAATTGTTCAACGATATCCAAAGCGAAGGCGTTTTCATCAAAATTGGAGATGAAAATAAACTTCCTATGCTCAATGAATGCAGCGTAATTACAACTGCTTATAGCTATCGATCCAATGACTTAGGTAAGATAGTTGTAATAGGACCAAAGAGAATGGATTATAGAGGGATTATTTCTGTTATAGAGTATACTAGGAATACTTTATCAGATATATTTTCAGGTATATATCTATAATGAAAGGTGGATCTTATGAAAGACAAAGAAAATGCAACTGAAGAAGTTGTTGATGAAAAACAAGAAGAGACAGTAGAAAAACAAGAAGAGACAGTGGAAAAACAAGAAGAGACAGTAGAAAAAGAAGAACCGTCGGTAGAAGAAGTAAACTGGGAAGAAAAACATAATATGATAAATGAAAAATTCTTAAGATTAAATGCTGAATTTATGAATTTTAAAAAGCGTACCGAAAAGGAAAAAAGTGATATTTACAAATACGCCAATGAAAAACTAATGGTAGATTTGTTGCCTGTTGTTGATAATATTGCAAGAGCGTTGCATGCAATAGAAGATGCCGATAATCACAAATCTGTTTTAGAAGGCGTTAATTTGATAAAGAGCAACTTTGATGAATTTTTAAAGAAGAACGGTGTTGAGGTTATCGATGCCAAAGGTGAAATATTTGATCCTAATTTACATCATGCTGTTATGACAGAGGAAAACGATGATTTTGAAGATGATACTGTTATTGATGAGTTTCAAGTAGGTTATAAATTAAATGATAAAGTAATAAGACCATCTATGGTTAAAGTTTCTAAAAAGAATAATTAAGGAGGATTTTAAAAATGGGAAAAGTTATAGGTATTGATTTAGGTACAACAAATTCATGTGTGGCTGTTTTAGAGGGTGGAGAGCCGGTTATTATTCCTAACGCAGAAGGAAACAGAACAACACCTTCAATAGTAGCCTTTACAAAGAATGGTGAAAGATTGATAGGGGAAACTGCTAAAAGACAAGCAATCACAAACCCTGAAAGAACTATTCTTTCTATTAAAAGACATATGGGCACTGACGAAATAACAACAATCGACGGACAAAAGCATACACCGCAAGATATTTCTGCTATGATCTTAGGTAAACTTAAGACAGATGCTGAGAGTTATCTAGGAGAGAAAGTTACTGAGGCTGTTATTACAGTACCAGCTTATTTTACAGATGCTCAGAGACAGGCTACAAAAGATGCTGGAAAAATTGCA
>JAYENG010000123.1:0-2232 GCA_034721975.1 Bacillota bacterium | reverse complement strand
ATAAAAATTGATAGCAAAGAATTATGTTTAAAAGTGCCGGGCACAGACATTAGGACATTCAGACATTTTAAATTCAGTAAAAACTGTGATTTAAAGTAATCATTGTGAGATAAGAATAGCGGTATTATTATATGAAAGTTTGATAACGATAAATATATTTTGCTCAAATTTTATTCTTCGAATAAATTGCAGTTACTTAACAGTGTCGGGTACAGATATTAAAATACATACTATGTTTTTTTGAACAGTGAACGAATTACATTATTAATCATATCGAGGTGACTTACTATGAAAAAGTTAAATGGCTTGAAAGAGGAAATCATTAAATTCAGAAATGTTCGTGATTGGAAGAAGTTCCATACACCAGAGAATCTATCAAAATCGATATCGATTGAAGCTGGTGAACTGTTGGAAAACTTCCAATGGGGAGATGAAGTTGATCCAGAAAAAATTGAAGATGAATTAGCTGATGTTTTAATCTATTCCTTTCTGTTAGCAGATGCCATGGATGTTGATCCAATTGATATTATGAATAAAAAAATTGAAAGAAACAAGAAAAGGTTTCCTATAAGTAAAGTTAAAGGAAATAGTGGGAAATTTACAAAGGTAGATGATTGAAGTGAGTGAAATATTTTCAACAGAATTTCATAAAGATAAAATTGTTGATATCAAATCATATAAGTATGGAGAAAATTGGCCAGTTGTCTATATCATCCATAATAGCAAAGAAGCATATGTAGGAGAGACAACAAGTGCTGTTCGAAGAACAAGAAATCATCTTGAAAACAACGATAGGAAAAGGCTAAAAGAAATCAAAATCATATCGGATGAAGATTTCAATAAATCTGTTTCTTTGGATTTAGAATCAAAACTTATTGAATATATGTCAGCCGACGGAATCTTTATGCTTCAAAACGGGAATAAAGGATTGCAGGACCATAATTATTTTCAGAAGAATATATATGAAGATAAATTCAAAATCATCTGGAATCAATTAAAAAAATTAGACCTGGCAGAGAATAAAATCTTAGATATTGAAAATAGTGATCTTTTTAAACTCTCACCATTCAAAACATTAACAGATGAACAGGTCGATATAGTGGAATCTATAGTGAAGTATCTAAATATAGAAGAAAAATCAAATCATATCATTCATGGTGAACCTGGCTCAGGAAAGTCTGTACTTGCAGTTTATTTAATAAAATACCTTATTGAAAACAGTAACGAAAAAATCAAGAATATTGGATTAGTTGTACCGATGACATCATTGAGAAATACAATAAAGAGTGTTTTTAAAAGTGTTAAAGGTTTAAAAACCTCTATGGTAATTGGGCCTTATGATGTTGCAAAAAAAGATTATGATCTATTGATTATAGACGAAGCGCATAGACTTGCCAGAAGAAAGCAATTAAGCAATTATGGAGCTTTTGATAAAGCGTCAAAAAAGTTAGGTTTTGATAAAGAAAAATGCACTCAACTGGATTGGATTCTAAAACAGGGAAAACATGTCGTCCTATTTTATGATAAAAATCAAACAGTTAAACCAGCAGATATTCCTAAAGAACATTTCTTTAATATTGATGCAAACAAATATACACTTTCATCTCAATTTAGAGTAAAAGCAGGTAAAGAATACAGCAAATATATTGAAAATATATTAAATCAAAAAGTTAACGTTAAAGAAAATTTTGAAAAATATGATTTGCGTTTGTATGACAATGTTAATGAAATGATAGAAGAAATCAAAAAAAGAAATGAAAAAATAGGCTTATCTAGAAATGTTGCCGGTTATGCTTGGAAATGGGAATCAAAAAATAAACCAGAAGCATATGATATTTATATAGATGGTTTTAAATATAAATGGAATAGCAAAAAAAACGATTGGGTCAATTCAAAAAATGCAATCAATGAAATTGGTTGTATACACACCATTCAAGGATACGATCTTAACTATGCAGGTGTAATAATTGGACCAGAACTGATTTATAGAAATGGAAGTATTGAATACATCAGTCATAACTATAAGGATATATCAGCTAAAGATTTATCACTTTCACAAGAAGAGATGAAACAGTATATCATCAATATTTATAAAACACTTCTTACAAGGGGAATTTATGGCACATATATTTTTGCTTGTGATAAAGAATTGAGAGAGTATTTAAGCAGATTCATTTAGGAATTATAAAAACCGGCATAGACCACCTACAAGGATAATCGGGTATTTTATCT
>JAYENG010000122.1:0-2239 GCA_034721975.1 Bacillota bacterium | reverse complement strand
TGAAAGAGAAGATGAACTGCAAAGGATGCAAAATACATGCAGGTGAAGTATTTTGGGGAACCTATAAAATAGCATCTTGCGCCATCAGTAAAAACCTTTCTCACTGCGGAGAATGCGAAGAATTTCCATGTGAAAAACTGATATCAGCGCATAATACAAAAGGCCATTCGGATAATGGCGAAAGAATGACCAATTTAAAGAAATGGGCTAACGGAGAAGATTCAGAATTGAAAGTTACACCAAAAGTATAAGAATAATGAAGTATAAAAGGAAATTACAAATCGTAATTTCCTTTATTTTTAGTTTTCTTTTTTCTTTTTGGATTCTCAATAATCTTAAGACAATCTTCATGAATTAATATATATCCGCAAGTGATACAATTAACAATCCACCTTTTAAGATAACGCTGCTTCTATAATCAAATAAGGAATTTAGCCTCATTAATCAAAGCGGATCCACAATCATTAATGCAAAACTTTTTTCTAGAGCATCAACAAATCCCATTGAATTTTTATGTGTTGATAATCACTATCTATTATTCTAGGCCATAAATACGACCCATCCTTTCCAAATGTCCTTCAGGCATTTCACCTAAAGGGATTTCACTGTCAAATTTATGTTTCCATCTGATTGACCTCAAAATCACATTTCCAACAGTCATATCTATATATGTTTTTTCACTACGTTTATACTCAAGATCCACTGATGGTGGCATCTTTATACAATTCATCAACTTATTCGCTGTCAATTTCCCTTCATACATAGGATAATTCTTCAATGTGAATTTACGTATTTTTTTGTCATCTAATATATTTATACTAGGAGGATTCCGGTCAACAAGACTTTTGAAAGTTGAAAAATCCATAAAATTATACTCTCCAATACTTTCATTCATACCTGAATATACTGTCGTAAGAATGATTTTTACAACATTTCTAGGGTTCCATGAATCATCAAGATCAATAGCTTCTCTCACATAGTCTATATTATTTGTGTAAAATTCAGCAATCGACTTGAATTGCTCTATTGCTTCTTCTTTTTTATTGATATACTCATAAAAACTTCGGGATGAAAATGGTTGTGTAAAAGCCTTGCATTCTACTAACACTAAATCATTATTCAATGCAAAAGCGCAATCACACTGAAATTCGCGCTCATCATTACCATTTAATCTCCCTTTCTTTTTTATGCTATTCGCTTTAATGCCATTCGCTTTCAAAACATCTATAACTATACCTTCAAAATTGAACAAAATCGCTGCGCGATAGTCACGACGATTCTACACTTACCCCAAATTTTTTCTTAAATCAAAAAAAAATAATAGCTTTTTACATTTAACTGTTGTAATGTTTAATCACGACAAAAAACTTACACAATAAATGAAAAGAGCTATTATCATGAACAGTCTATCACGGGATTTAAAATACAACAACATATTTTTTATTATTAGAGGTCCTCCTTTTCAAGTTTTTTGTCGGTTTTATTACTTACTAAACTTGAAAGGAGTTCTCTATGACTTACTTTAATTATGAACCTTATCTAAAAAAATTCAACGACTTTTTAACACTGCGAGATCTTGCGGCAAATACCATCAAGAATTATAATTCTTTTCTTAGAAGATATTTCAACTGGCTCGATGGAAACCTTTGTAAAAAGCCAGAAGACATTTCTTATGAAGAGTTAAGGAGCTATATCTTCTATCTCAAAGATGTCGAAAAATTATCCAACAGAAGTATCAATGCACATATTTCTCAACTTAGATTTTTAACCCTTTATGTATTGAACAAACCTTGGGATTCTTATCAAATCCCTAGAATGAAATTCAATACTACTTTGCCAGATATTCTTTCTAAAGATGAAGTCTTTGCTATTATCGATGCCGCTACCAATCTTAAGCATAAAGCCGTCATTGCACTTTTATATTCTGCAGGTCTTAGAAAATCTGAAGTACTGCATCTTAAGTACAAAGACATATCTCGTAAAAATATGAGAATCTACGTAAGTCCTTCTAAATCCAGAAGGGATCGCTATGCTCTTCTTTCCCATAAGACCCTTGATATCTTGACTGAATATTGGTTTAAACACGGCAAACCTTACAATTGGCTTTTCCCGGGCACTAAACAAGGTAAACCTATTTCCACTTCCACTATAGATAGATTTGTAAAAAATGCTGCCGTGAATGCCGGAATAGATAAAAATATAAATCCTCATATTTTTCGCCATACCTTTGGAACTCATC
>JAYENG010000121.1:0-2259 GCA_034721975.1 Bacillota bacterium | reverse complement strand
GGGATTATGGTGACCTATTAGGATTAAATTCAGGACCTGTTGTTGAATGTTCGACGGCGTCATATGATGCAGATGGAAGTGACTACTTGTATGTAAAAAACGAGCTGTTTATTGACGATGATGGAGTTTGGGATCGTTTGAAATATTCTAGTGATACAGTATTTGATGGATATGTTGCAGAAGCGTATACGGATCAACTCTCATATGGCTTCTTTGGATATGTTGGAGGTGAATGGAAAGGATCTGGTAGACATTCAATTGAAGATTCAGATGAAGGTTGGGATGATACATTTTTCACGAATGAAACAATCTAATTGATATATTATAAAATATTTTGGAGATGAATATGAAAAAAAAACTATATATTGTAGTAATGTTAATTGTATCATTTATTGTGATTCAATTCGTAAATATTGAATCACATAAAGAAAATGATAGAAGCATTGCTAATGAAAGAGTTCACTATAAACTTACAAATGTTGATGGAATATCTTCTGTATACAATGAAATATTTTCTAGTGAAATTGAAATATATTTAAATATAACTCCTTATACAAGTGACACTAAGAAAGTAGCATATTTTATATTTATGAATGGTAAGCAAGTAGTTTGTAAATGGAATGATGAGAAAACGTCGATTTATAGACATGAAATAGTGCCTAATAACGATGAATTAATTAAAATAACTATTTCAGATATACCAAAAGGAGTTAACACTTTCCATATAGGAACTGTTTATTTTCCTGATAAATTAGATTTCGATGATGAAGAACTTTTATTTGAACAAGAAACAATACTGAATTTAAAATCATTTACTGTTGTTAATGAGAAAAGTAAAAATGTAAATGATTTTGTTCACAGAGAAGAATATGTAAATCCTACAGAGTTATTAACTACTGTTAATGGAGATATATCTAAGAAGTACGATGAAGTTTTGATTACTACATCAAATAAGTACTCGGAGAGCAAAAAGCTCTATTACCATTGGATTAACGATACTGAAGCAAAAAAAAATGTAAGATTTTCATTGTTGCTTGATTGGAAACAAATTGAGTGGCCAAATACTAAAGAATTCTTCATCGACATCTTGGTAAATCCGGGAGAAGTGATTACTGCAGAATTAGATCTTAGCAATTTTCAAAATAATGGAGAACAACTTTGCGTTGTAGCTTTTTTAAACCCTGGAGTTTCTTTTTGGTTTGTAGACGAAGAAGACAAAAATAATACAATAAAAGCTGATGGCGATGGAGCTTTAGCGTTTTCTACTTATCGAACTAGTTTAAAAAAATAAGGTGTAATGTTTTGTTGTTATTAAATATTTGCATAGAAGAAAGATAGTGTAAAACATGCAAGATGATATGTTCCTCTATAATGAACAGTTGAAAATAATATAAACCGTTCATTATGAGAAGGCTGTTGGAAAATTAAGTTTATTTTTTTAGTTGGATATGGAGAATAATTAGCACATCATATTTTTGTTACTATTTCTAAAATATTGATGTGCTTTTACTACTCTAATTATTTTAGTCCCTTAAATATTGCAAACGCTCTTATTTCGCCCATGATTTAACAAGTGTTCAGAGAGTTCGATTTGTTGCATTATCAAAACTTGATGATTCTATAAGTTATGGCATAAACTATATAGATTATGCTATTTAGCACATAAAAAACAAAAAATATGATACAGTTTTTATAGAAATAAATGGCAATGCTAAACGAAGTGAAAAGGAGGAAAATCATGAAGAGATTATTTAGCACAAAAGGAGTGATGAACATTTTAGCTAGTGTTGCTCTAATGGTGACATCAATGAATGTAAATTCGACCTGTATATTTGTGATGCATCAACCAAAGGTTCCTGAGTTAGCTAATCGGCTGAAGAAAACAAATGATTAAAAGCATATCAAAATTGGTAGGCATAATGGCATCAAGTGGGATTGTCGAAGAATCAGATAAGGAATTGTATGAATATGGACTTTATGTGGGAATAGTTTTGATTTTCAATGTGATTTCTGTATTATTTATTGCTTTTTTGATGGATATGGTTTTAGAATGCATGATTTTATTAACTGCATATATTTCACTTAGAAATTATGCAGGGGGCTATCATGCGGATACCCAAATAAAATGCTATGTATATTCAATGCTTGTTATTGTTGTACAGCTTTATCTATTGAAAATTGATTGGCCTATTCAAGTAACATTTACAGTTATGTTTATTTCAGGGTTGATTATATCACTGTTGGCACCTATAGAATCGG
>JAYENG010000120.1:0-13583 GCA_034721975.1 Bacillota bacterium | reverse complement strand
GATTACCGATGGAAATTCCCGCATTAGCGAGTCTTTCTGTTGCCTGTTTCGCTTCAAGGGTGACTTCCTGTGGATGGTTGAAATGCGTATTCAGATAAATCGGGTGATATTTCTTAAGCATATTCACAAGATCATCAGTAACTCTTTGAGGCATGGTAACAGGCATCCTCGTACCAAGTCGGATAAATTCCACATGAGGAATATCATAAAGCTGACTGATGATAAATTCAAGCGTACTATCTGTTAGAGCCAAAGCATCTCCACCGGTAATAAGTACATCTCTGATTTCAGGAGTCGCCGCGATATAGTCGATTGATTCTTGAAGAACCTTTCTTGACGTATTCATATCGGTTCCTCCGATATTTCTTCTTCTTTGGCAATGTCTACAATACATCGCACACTCGTTTGTAACGTTGATAATAAGTCTGTCGGGATATCTTCTTGTTATACTGCCAGCAGGATTTGTATATTCTTCACTCATAGGATCAGTTTCGCTGGTGTTTTCGACAAGCTCCACAATAGACGGTACCGATTGTAGTTTGACAGAATCATACTTATCATCAGGATCAATAAGGCTGGCGTAATATGGGGAAATACTCCATCTGAATTCATTGCCGACCTGTTCAACTTGTTTTTTCTCATCATCAGAGAGGTTTATGAGATTAGAAAGCGTTTCTACATCGGAAATTCTATTTCGAAGTTGCCATTTATAGTCTTTCCAGTTTTCTTCTGTCGCATTTAGCATCTCGAGAATTTTTAGCTTTCTTTCTTCTATGACTTTTTGCATTTCGATTCCTTTTTTAATCGTCGGCCTTATAGCTAAATAGTCGTCAATTCTACTTTTCAGTTCAGCTGCTCTGTTAAGTGAAATTTCTCTTTTGCTCATTGTCATAATAATAATACACCTCTCTTAAATAATATTTGGTAAATGATATTAATGGACATACTAGCATGGGAAGGTGTAGATTGAAATAGTTTAACGGAAAAAAACGGATAATAACAGGATGCAGAAATAATGAAATATTTTAAGATTACTTAATACAATTATATTTGTTTTATGATATATCCATCTACTATAAATACATATATAATGATAAAGAAATCTTGAATTTAAAATAAGTTTACAGATGAATGAGATTGTATTATAATAAGTTTAAATTTAAAGAACGAAGCGATGAAAGAGAGAGTAATCTTTTTAAAACCTTTTAGAGAATCGATGATGCTGAGAATTCGATAGGTTAAAAATGATGAAGAACGCTCTAGAGCAGCTGACCGAAATAATAGTAGGCTTAGCCGGTGATGCCGATACAATCATAGAGAGTGGTCTAGTGTTTAGACAATTAGGGTGGTACCGCGGATAATCTCGTCCCTTGATATTATTATTGATGGACGAGTTTTTTATTTTTTGAGGAGGATCAAGTATGGAAGTATTAGTAAAAGATATATATCGAAATGGAAAAGAATACTTTGATAAAGAAGTAGAATTAAAAGGATGGATAAAAACATCAAGATCATCAAAGGCGTTTGGATTCATTGAAATGAACGATGGAAGTTTTTATTCAAATATTCAAGTTGTATTTGAAAGCGATTTAGAGAATTTTGACGCGATTTCAAAATTTACAATTTCATCTTCAGTTTATGTTAAAGGGATATTGGTTGAAACACCAAATGCGAAACAGCCTTTTGAAATCAAGGCAAGCAAAGTATCGTTATTGGGACATGCGGATCGTGATTACCCATTACAGAAGAAAAGACATACATTTGAGTATTTAAGAACAATAGCTCATTTAAGACCTAGAAGCAATACATTCAATGCTGTATTTAGAGTTCGTTCTTTGGTGGCTTATGCAATACATCAGTTTTTCCAAGAACAAGGATTTGTATATATTCATACACCGATCATTACGGGTAGTGATGCAGAAGGTGCTGGTGAAATGTTCAGGGTGACAACGCTTGATCTTGAAAATCCGCCAAAATATGAAGGTGGAAAAATTGACGACACTAAAGATTTCTTCGGTAAAGAGACAAATCTGACGGTAAGCGGTCAATTGGCGGCAGAGGCGTTTGCATTGGCTTATAGAAACGTATACACATTCGGACCTACTTTTAGAGCGGAAAATTCAAATACGGCACGCCATGCCGCCGAGTTTTGGATGATAGAACCAGAAATGGCATTTGCGGATTTAGACAAGAACATGGAAGTAGCAGAAGCCATGATAAAGTATATTATTAAATACGTAATGGAAAACGCCAAAGAGGAATTGGAATTCTTCAACAAAAGAATAGATAAAACGTTGTTGGGAAGATTAGATAATGTTCTAAATAATGAATTTGAACACATTACTTACACTAAAGCTGTTGAAATATTGGAAAGCACAGATGAAAAATTTGAATTCCCGGTAAAATGGGGAACAGACTTGCAATCTGAACATGAAAGGTATATAACTGAGAAAGTTTATAAGAAACCTGTATTTGTAACAGATTATCCTAAAGATATCAAAGCTTTCTATATGCGCATGAATGAAGATGGTAAGACTGTTGCAGCGATGGATCTATTAGTACCTGGAATAGGAGAAATCATCGGTGGTTCTCAAAGAGAAGAAAGATACGACAATTTGGTTGAGAGAATCAATGAAATGGGACTGAATGAAGAAGATTATTGGTGGTATTTAGATTTAAGAAAATTTGGAACGGCAATTCACTCTGGTTATGGACTCGGGTTTGAAAGAATGATCATGTACTTAACTGGAATGAGCAATATCAGAGACGTTGTTCCATTCCCGAGAACCCCTAAATCAGCAGAATTTTAATAAAATTATAGCCGGCAGGTATTAAATATGCCGGTCTTTTTATTATTTAAATAATACGCTTTACACTACATACGGTGTGTGTTATTATAATGAAAACAACATATAGTATATTGTTTTAGGTGCCTTAGAAATAAGGGTAATAGGGAAAGAGGTTTGAATCCTCTACAGCCCCCGCTACTGTAAATGGTTAAGCCATGAGTCAGGAAACCTGCCTGGAACAAACTTTTTAACAACTTCGGAGGGAGGTTTGTAAGTAGTTATAGTAACTGATGTAGACTACCTAGACTTTTGTCCTTTGACAGAAGTATTTGTTTTTTTTGAGGAAAATACGAGGAGGGATTTTGATGATAACAAAAGTTAGAAAAAGGAATGGTGAAGTAAAAGAGTATAAAGAGATTAAAATATCGAGGGCGATATTCAAGGCTGCCAAAGCATGTGGCGGTAGCGACTTCGACAAAGCGAAGTTTCTTTCTGAACTTGTAAAAAAGAAATTAGACCAAGAATATATAGATCCAGTGGAAATTGAACATATTCAAGATATAGTGGAAAAGGTACTGATTGAAAACGGTCATGCGCAAACCGCTAAAAAATATATTTTATACAGACACCAAAGAAAAGAAGCAAGGCAAAGAAATTCTTTGATCGGTGCGACGATAAACCTGATGAATAATTATCTAGATGACACAGACTGGCAAATAAAAGAGAATGCAAACAGCTCTGAAAAATCTGTCATGGCATTATATAATTATACACGCGAAGAATTCATTAAACTCTATTGGCTGAATGAAATATACCCTGTAGAGGTGGCGAATGCTCATGAGAGCGGAGATATCCATGTGCATGATTTAGGTTTTTTAGGGCCGTATTGTTCCGGCTGGGACTTGCATGAACTTATAAGAGAAGGTTTTAGAGGAACTCGGCAATCAAGTGGACCTGCTAGTCATTTTTCAACAATCTTAGGCCAACTGGCCAATAGCATATTCGTTACAGCGCTGGAGAATGCAGGAGCCCAGGCTTATTCATCATTTGACACTTATCTAGCACCTTTTGTTTATTATGACAAATTAAGCTACTCCGAAGTTAAAAGATGTATCAAGTCTTTTGTATTCGAAATAAACATGCCTATGCGCATCGGCGGGCAATCACCATTTTCTAATTTGACATTCGATCTTAAATGTCCGAATAATGTTGCTGCCTTGCCTGTGATTATTGGAGGAGAATTGACAGATAAAACGTATGGTGAGTTTCAAAATGAAATGGATATGATCAACAAGGCATTTGTCGAATGTATGATAGAAGGGGATTCAGATGGAAGATTGTTTACATTTCCGATACCTACGCTTAATGTAGATGGTGAATTCCCATGGGAATCTGACGTCGTTAAAAGATGGATGGAATTGACGGCTAAATTCGGGACTCCGTACTTCGCCAATTTCATCAATTCAGATTTGTCTCCAGAAGATGCAAGATCCATGTGCTGCAGACTGCGCCTCGATAATAGAGAGCTTAGAAAAAGAGGCGGAGGGTTGTTTGGATCAAATCCACTTACAGGAAGCATAGGCGTAGTGACGATAAATTTGCCTCGCATAGGATATAGAGCCAGAACAGAGGAGCAGTTTTTCAAGATGCTTAAATCCAGCGTCGATATAGCTGTTGAATCTCTTGAACTTAAAAGAAAATACATCGAGAAGTGGACGGATCAAGGATTGTATCCTTATTGTAGAGAATTCTTGAGAAACATTAAAAAAGGCACAAAGAATCAGTACTGGATGAATCATTTTTCTACAATAGGCATAGTTGGTATGAACGAAGCTTTGGAGAACTTTTTAGGCAAGGACATCGGAACAGATCAAGGTCTGAGCTTTGCTGATAAAATCATGGATTATTTGAGAATGCTACTGAGTGATATTCAAGAAAAAACAGATAATATGTATAACTTGGAAGCTACACCGGCCGAGTCCACTGCATACAGGTTGGCACTCAAGGATAGAAGCATTTATCCTGATATTGTATGTCAAGGGACTAAGGAGACACCTTATTATACTAATTCATCACAATTGCCTGCGCAGTACTCCGATGATATGTTTGAAGTCGTCGAACTTCAAGATGGATTGCAAACCAAGTATACAGGTGGGACTGTACTGCATTTATATACGGCCGACAAGGATGCCGACCATATAGCTATCACAAATATAATTAAAAAAATATTCACCAAATTTGAATTGCCGTATATATCGTATACTCCGACTTTTTCCCATTGCAAACAACACGGCTATTTAAAAGGAGAATATTGGACCTGTCCTAAATGCGGGGAAGAAACCGATGTCTATAGCCGCGTAACTGGTTACTATAGACCGGTGCAAAGATATAACAATGGTAAAACACAAGAATATAAAGAGCGTGTGAAATTTGATATGAATATCGAGGTGAGCTGATGAATATCGCTGCATATATAAGAACATCGACAATAGATTATCCCGGTCATATTTCTTCGGTTGTATTCACCAAAGGATGTAATATGAGATGTGAGTATTGTCATAATAAAGATTTAGAGGTTTCGAGTGATAATATCAGCATGAAAAATGTCATCAATCATTTAAGTAAAAGGAAAGGTCTTCTAGATGGAGTCACGATAACTGGTGGAGAACCCACTATGCAAACTGGTTTAATTAAATTTTGCAAGAAAGTAAAATCTATGGGATTTAAAATAAAATTAGATACTAATGGAACGAATCCCGAGGTGGTGAAGGAATTGATAGATTCGCATCTGGTTGATTACATTGCGATGGATTTCAAGACTTCTCCAAAGAAATACCAAGAGTTAAGCGGTATATCATTTGAAAAAGTAAAAAAAAGTTATGAAATCATCAGGATGTTTCATAGTTATGAATTCAGAACAACATTATATCCGACAATTGATAAAGATGATGTTCTAGAAATTTTAGAAATGGTCAATAAAGAAAATTACTATATACAGCAATACCGTAAGAACAACGATTTTGATTTGGATCCATATGAAAACGAATATGTTAAAACTTTATGTGATGAACTAAAGCTTAAGCATAGGGGAATATAGAAGATTATAATTAAAATCAGCAGTTGTTATATTAAGCCGTTCCGTTCAGAGGTGCAAAATTAAAATTTTATAGCAAAATCCGTTAAAAGCCCATATCCTTTACGATGTGGGTTTTTGTTGATATTTCAACACATTAATATTATTATATAATATAATGGACATATAATCCCATGCAAAAACAGAAAATAATAGATTTATTATTTCGGGTTTTTGTTCAGGAATCGAAGATGTTTTATATATCAAATAATATTTCAAATTAACAGATTTATAAATTGAGGAATACAAAACTTGATTACCAAATTATGTTTAAAATGGAATAACATTTGATTCTATATGCTATAATTAATTATATTAGAATTGAAAGATGTTACTGAAAATTTTGGAGGTTAAATATATGAATCGTAAAAAAACGAAATATATTTTTATGCTAATCGGAGTAGTTATTGTGGTTTTTAATCTAAGTGGAAATGATGATATGAATATTATTCTGTTTTTATCATCTCCATTATTATGGTTTACTGAAAGTAAGTACAGCTCTATTCATCCACAAGATCTTCCAATAGTTTTTTATTATATCAGTGTTATTGTGTTTTGGTTTTTAATTGGGATACTAATGGAAAGAGTATTTAAATATTTTAATTGGATAAAAAAGAGATGATTATGAAATTTACTTATCTACCTGACATGTATCCAGTTTGTATTTTTTTATTGACACAGCAACATTATAGTCTAACAAATCCATCTTATAAAAAAACAGAAGATTTCTCTTCTGTTTTTTTAATGATTTTATTAGTGTTTTTACATGTGATTTTATAACGGAATTCTATTTTTGCACCTCTCAACGGAACGGCTTATTGTCATATCTGCTGGTTTTCTTGTAAAATAACTTTCAATTCTTGATAATTGATTATAATATTTGTAAAAGTCCTGGTTTTTGGATCGTATTTAAATAATTTAAATATTATATCCAAGAAAATACCGCCGAATATTGCAGCGATAATGGTCCCTAGTCCAGCTAATCCACCCATTAGATAACCTGTTGTTGCAGCAGTGATTTCCATCATGATTTTATTTTGTCCGGCTGTGAATCTCGTCATTTTTGTAAGAGCGAGCATCAAACTGTCCCTAGGACCTGATCCAAGGTCGGCTTTTAAGTAAACATAGACCCCGTAATCAAAAATAATCAATCCTATGAAAAAGATGATGATGTTTATTGTCATTCCTGAAAACTTCGGAGAAAGATTGAAGATCTTTATTAAATCTACGAAATAACCGATGAAAATCATATTCAATATCGTACCTATTCCAGGAAAGATTTTAAACATTGTAGATATTAAAATTATTCCAAGTCCGGTAAGCTGTGTAGCTTGTCCAAAAGTGATTCCGGTAATATTCGCAATTCCAGAGTGGAAAATACCCCAAGGATTGAGACCTAAATCAGTATCGATCATCAATCTGATGCCGAAAGCGATTATGATAAATCCAGTCATCAATTTCGGTATTCTATTAATAATATTCAATATATATTTTTTCAAATTTCAACCTCTATCTTAATACTATTTTTGTTATGTCATCTGAACTAGTCAACTTATCTATTGCTTCATTGCATTCATTTTTTCCACAGTTTACTTTAATCTTGATATTATGACCTTTATTTGTAGTGTATTCAGTAGATAAATCTGTAATTGTAAGACCGCTTTTTTCAAATAATTCAGTGATGGATTTAATTATATCCGGGTTATCTTTAGTTTCCAAGTATATCGAGGAAACTTTTTTATTTAGTTTTACATTCCTTTCAATGTAAGAAAAAATGTTTAGTACTAAAATAATAAGTATTGTTGCAACAATACCCAGCAAATAGCTTTCGTTACCGATAGCAAGACCGATAGCCGCCACGGTCCAAAGCGTTGCGGCTGTCGTCAATCCATATACAGTCGGACCTTCTTTTATAATGGTGCCTGCACCTAAAAATCCGATTCCGCTGATGACTTGAGCACCAAAACGTCCAGGGTCGATAGATGGATATACACTGATCATCGAAATGTTTATATGCATCACAATGGCGGAACCCACTGCAACAAGCATATGTGTTCTAAGACCGGCTGGCCTTCTGTGGTATTCGCGTTCGAGACCTACGAGTCCTCCAAGTATTATAGAAAGCGAAAGTTTAATTAAAATTTCATTTATATCTGTCATATTAAATCCTCCATATATATATTATATGCATTTATTTTAATTATTAAACAAATTTGACTGAATTGATTTAAATAAAATTTTATTATGTGATAATATGTTATTGGCAGACAAAAAACTTTTGGGAGGGTTTTTTAGGATGAAAAAAATATTAGTAACAGGAGCTTTAGGGCAAATAGGTACGGAAATTGTTTTAAGGCTTAGAAAGGACTACGGAATCGATAATGTAGTTGCGTCAGATATTAGAAGGAAAGATAGTATTGTTTTAAAAGAAGGGTATTTTGAAATTCTAGATGTAACAGATAAAAAAATGATCGATGATATTGTAAAAAAACACAATATCGATACGATTATAAATCTCGCTGCATTACTTTCAGCTACAGGAGAGGAAAATCCTCAACTATTGTGGAATATAAATATGAATGGACTCTACAATGTTCTTGAGGTAGCAAGAGAAAACAATTTGGCAGTATTCACACCTAGTTCAATAGCTGCATTCGGACCAAGCACACCGAGAACGTTGACACCGCAAGATACGATTCAAAGACCGACTACGATATATGGTGTTTCAAAAGTAGCTGGTGAATTATTATGTGATTATTTTTATCAAAAGTATGGAGTAGATACCAGAGGAGTCAGATATCCAGGACTTGTTTCCAACGGAGCTCTTCCGGGTGGCGGAACAACAGATTATGCAGTACATATTTACTATGAAGCAATCAAACAAAAGAAGTATACAAGTTATATAGCCAAGGGAACAAAAATGGATATGATGTATATGCCCGATGCAATCGATGCAATCATTCAATTGATGGAGGCAGATCCAAGCAAGTTGATTCATAGAAATGCATTCAATATCACAGCTATGAGTTTCGATCCAGAAGAGATTAAAGAATCTATTCAAAAATACATGCCTGAGTTTGAAATGGATTATGATGTTGATTCATTTAGACAAACTATCGCAGATAGTTGGCCAGATTCTCTCGACGATTCAGCGGCTAGAGAAGAGTGGGGATGGAATCCAAAGTATGATTTGGATTTAATGACAAAGGATATGTTAGATACACTTAGCAAAAGATAAATTAAGGGGGATAAGATGATGGTGAATAATAATTCAATAAATGAAGCGATGACTATTAAATTGGGCAAGGAGTTGCCGAAAGTAAAGGAATTCGACTCTAAGTACAGAAGAGCGCCGAAAAGAGAGAGGAATCTTTCGGAGAACCAAATGAAACTCGCTCTTAAAAATGCACTGAGGTATGTTCCGGAAGAACTGCATGAAACATTGGCACCGGAGTTTATGGAAGAGCTGATGACATACGGCAAGATATACGGTTATAGATATAGACCGGAAGGTAAAATCTTCGGTAAACCCATCGATGAATATAAAGGAATAACTGAGGCTCGCGGCATGCAGGTAATGATAGACAACAACCTCGATTTCGAGATTGCGCTATATCCATACGAACTTGTAACATACGGAGAAACGGGTCAAGTATGCCAAAACTGGATGCAGTACAATTTGATTAAAAAATATCTTGAAATAATTAAAGAAGATCAAACATTAGTTATGATGTCGGGTCATCCACTAGGACTATTCAAATCGCATAAAAATGCACCTAGAGCTGTAATCACAAATGGACTTATGATCGGACTTTATGACGATTTGGAAAACTGGAACAAGGGTGCTGCGATGGGAGTGACAAACTATGGACAGATGACTGCGGGTGGTTGGATGTACATTGGACCGCAAGGAATCGTACACGGAACGTTCAATACCGTTTTAAATGCAGGAAGATTGAAACTAGGTATAAAAGGCGATGAGGATATCGCCGGAAAACTATTTGTTACATCAGGTTTAGGTGGAATGAGTGGAGCGCAAGGTAAAGCTGTTGTAATAGCAGGTGGAGTAGGGGTAATAGCCGAAGTCGATGAATCTAGAGTGAGAACTCGCCATGAACAAGGCTGGGTCGATAGCTACTCTAATGACTTGGAAACAGTATTTAAAGAAGCTAAAGAATATTTGGATGCAAAAAAACCTAGAGCCATAGGATATCATGGAAATATTATCGACTTGTTGGAATATGCCGATAAAAACGATGTTGGAATCGATTTGTTATCTGACCAGACATCTTGTCATGTGCCGTACGACGGCGGATATTGCCCTGTGGATATGACATTTGAAGAGAGAACACAGATGCTTTCTGACGACAAAGAAAAATTTGTGAAGCTTGTGGATGATTCTTTAAAGAGACATTTTGAAGCGATAAAAAAATTAGTGGATAAAGGAAGCTATTTCTTCGATTACGGCAACAGTTTCATGAAGGCCATTTACGATGCGGGAGTAACTGAAATATGTGCGAACGGCAAGGATGAATCAGAAGGATTCATCTATCAGTCATATGTAGAAGACATCATGGGGCCGATGCTGTTCGATTACGGATACGGACCGTTCAGATGGGTATGCCTGTCGGGAAAAGAAGAAGATTTGCTCAAAACCGACAAAGCTGCAATGGATAATATCGATCCAAATAGAAGAGGTCAAGATAGAGACAACTGGGTATGGATAAGAGATGCTTTTAAAAATAAATTGGTGGTGGGAACAAAGGCGAGAATTCTATATCAAGATGCTTTTGGAAGAATGAACATCGCGCTTAAATTCAACGACATGGTAAGAAACGGCGAAGTGGGACCGATAATGCTCGGTAGAGACCATCACGACACTGGCGGAACCGATTCTCCATTTAGAGAAACAGCAAATATAAAAGACGGAAGCAATATCACAGCAGATATGGCAGTTCAGGATTTTGTAGGAAATGCAGCTAGGGGAATGACTATGGTAGCACTTCACAACGGCGGAGGAGTAGGCATCGGAAAAGCGATAAACGGCGGATTCGGACTTGTACTCGACGGCAGTGAAAAAGTGGATGAAATCATAAAGAGCGCTATTCCTTGGGATGTTATGGTAGGAGTTTCAAGAAGAGCATGGGCAAGAAATGAAAATTCAATTACAACGTCTATGGATTACAATGAAATAAACGATGACAACCATATTACAATCCCATTTGTCGCAAGCGATGAATTGATAGAAAAAACTTTTAATAAATTTTCAAAATAACAGGAGGTTTTCAGATGAAAAGCAGTCAATTGGTTCAATGTGTCCCTAACTTCAGCGAGGGAAGAAATAGTGAAGTTATTGAAAAAATCGTAGATAATTTCAGAGGAAAAGACAGAGTGAAACTTTTGGATTACAGCAATGATGAAGACCACAACCGCATGGTGGTCACGCTTGTCGGAGAGCCGTTGGCCATTAAAAATGCAGTTGTTGCAGCGGTTGGTGTGGCGATAGAGCTTATCGATATGAACAAGCATGAAGGACAGCATCCTCGTATGGGTGCCGTAGATGTCATTCCTTTCATTCCGATCAAGGATTTTACAGTTGAAGAAGCAGTTGAATTGTCAAAAGAAACGGCAAAGGAAGTTTATGAGAAATTTGAAATGCCGAGTTTCTTATATGAAAAAAGCGCCTCTGCACCACATAGAACAAATTTGGCAAAGCTTCGAAAAGGGCAATATGAAGCCATGGCAGAAAAAGTAAAGACTGATGAATTTAGACCCGACTTTGGGACGGCTGTCCATCCGACAGCTGGTATCACCGCAATAGGAGCGCGTATGCCGCTCGTTGCTTTCAATGTCATCTTGGATACAAACAACCTTGAAACAGCTAATAAAATCGCAAAGAACGTCAGATTCATAAACGGCGGACTAAGATTTGTAAAAGCGATAGGCATCGATATGGGAGAAAGAAACATCACACAGGTTTCCATGAACTTGACAGACTACACAAAGACACCTATATACAGAGTGTTCGAACTTATAAGAATTGAAGCCAGAAGGTACGGCATCAGCGTGATCGGCAGTGAAGTGATCGGTCTTGTACCTATGGATGCTCTACTGCAAACAGCAGAGTATTATCTGGGAATAGAAGATTTCTCGTCTGATCAAGTGCTTGAAAAAAGATTGATGGAGTAGATAAAAATGAAAAAAGGATTGATAATAAAAGACGCGAGTCAAATAGTGACTGTCAGTGGATTCAAAGCAAAAAAAGGCGAAGAGATGAACGAAATCGGTGTCGTTGAAAACGGCTCGATTCTGATAAAAAACGGAAAGATAATCAAGGTTGGAACCTTTGATGAGATTCATAGAGAAGTCGTTTTAGAAGACTATGAAATCATCGATGCTAGAGGAAAAACCATAACACCGGGATTTATCGATCCGCATACCCATGTCGTATTCGGCGGATATAGGGCCGATGAATATACTTGGAGATTAAGAGGCGATTCATATGTGGATATCATGAACCGCGGTGGAGGAATTGCCAGCTCCGTCACAAAGACGAGGGAGGCAAGCTTCGATGAACTTGTGAGTTCGGGGTTTGATAGATTAAAATCGATGGTTCGATTCGGAGTTACGACCATAGAGGGCAAAAGTGGTTACGGATTGGATTTCGAGACGGAAATGAAGCAGCTTAGAGTCATGAAAAAACTCGATCAGATGCAGCCTATAGAAATCAGCAGGACTTTTTTAGGGCCTCATGCTGTCATGCCTGAATACAAAGGCAGGGAAATGGAGTTCATCAAGCTTATCAATGAAGAGATGCTGCCGTTTGTCAAAAAAGAGAATTTGGCGGAATTTGTAGATATCTTCACTGAAAAAAATGTGTTCGAACTGAAAGAGTCTAGAGTATATTTGGAAAAGGCGAAAGAACTCGGTTTTAAGATAAAAATGCATGCAGATGAAATATATCCACTTGGCGGAGCGGAGCTTGCTGCCGAATTCGAAGCTATAAGTGCAGATCATTTACTTAAAGTTTCAGACAAAGGCATTGAAATGATGAAAGAAAACGATGTGATTGCAACTTTGTTGCCGCTTACCGCTTTCAGCCTAAAAGAAGAGTACGCAAGGGCGAGAGATATGATCGATTCAGGGCTTGCCGTTGCGCTTGCAACCGACCTGAATCCAGGGAGTTGTTTTAGCGAGTCTATTCCTCTTGTAATAGCGCTTGCGACTCTATATATGAACATGACACCAGAAGAGACTTTAGCTGCTCTGACTTTGAATGCAGCTGCAGCCATCGACAAAGCGGATGTCATCGGCAGTATAGATACGGGTAAACAGGCGGATTTATTGATTCATGAATTCGACTCTTATCATTATATTGCATATCACTTCGGTGTATCGACTGTTGAAAAAGTCATTAAAAAAGGAAAAATCATATACGATAAGGAAGGATGTTGACATGCTTAAAGATTTAGGATTAAAAGAATTCATTGCACAGACCGCTTCTAAAGAGCCAGTTCCAGGTGGTGGAAGCATAGCGGCTCTATCTGGAGCCGTTTCAGCTTCACTTGCACAAATGGTGGCAAATTTGACTATCGGTAAAAAGAAATACATCGAAGTCGAAGAAGAGATGAAAATAGCAGGAGATAAACTTGAAAAACTTA
>JAYENG010000119.1:0-2296 GCA_034721975.1 Bacillota bacterium | reverse complement strand
AAAGTAAAAGAAATAAAAGAAATATTGAAATAATAGAAGAGCTTGCTGATAAGCAAGCTCCGATGATATTTCTATTTATCCAAAACTTTTTTAATTCTTTCTATTGCCCAATCAATCAATTGAAAGATGTAGGAGTACTTGCTCATGATACTCATGAAACAGTTATTCGTTTTGCTCCTCCGATAATCATCACCAACGAACAGATTGATTGGGCAATAGAAAGAATTAAAAAAGTTTTGGATAAATAGAAATATCATCGGAGCTTGCTTATCAGCAAGCTCTTCTATTATTTCAATATTTCTTTTATTTCTTTTACTTTTAAATTTCTTCCCATTACTTTAACTTTACCATCTACAACTAAAGCGGGGGTTTTCATGACGCCATAGGCCATGATTTCTTTGAAATCTTCGACCTTTTCAACTGTTGCATCTATTCCAAGTTCTTTAACTGCCTCTTTGGTGTTATCATATAATTTTTTACAATTCGAACATCCAGTACCTAATATTTTAACAATCATAATTTTCTCTCCTTAAATGAACTTACAACGATTCAGCTTCGATATATATATTTTCAATCTCCTCTTCAGGTATAAACCGAGAAAGTAAAAATGCAATTATGATTATTCCCGGAATATCGACCAACAACCTAGTTACTGCAAACTTTGTACCTAGAGAAGATAGTTCAAATAGAAACATGGGAATTTTAGTCGTAGACCATGCTCCAATGAATATAAGTACATTTGTAAATTTAACACCCTTTTTCATAAACACAGCAGCAATCGGAAAAGCGCCATATAGCGGCCCCGCCGCCGCAGAGCCGATGACAAATGATAATACAATTCCCATTATTCCAGATTTCTCGCCCATATACTTGATCATGGTTTCTCTTGGAACCCATGCATCCAACAATCCCGATAATAGAAATATCGGCGGAATAATCGATGCCATTTCAATAAATGAATATCCAGTTATATTTACCGCTTTCAATCCCAATTCACGATTTATCAAAAATAGTATGGCTAATAATACTACTGTTATAAAAAAGAACCTATACCTTTTGATCATAACCACCCTGCCACCTTTCCAATGATATATCCTACAAGCAAAGAAAAGAGAAAAGCAAAAGCATTTCTTGTAACAGTAAGACGTTTGCCGAAGTATTTCGATTCAATCGGAATTGTAATCACTCCCACCATCATCAATGTTGAAACGAAAGTCCCTATCTGCATATGTCCTGCTCCATTTTCGAGTAATAATGACGATGCTGGAAAAGCGATGAATCCCGGTATTAAAGTTATAGATCCTACAAATGCAGAAATCAAAGTTCCATACCATCCTGATTCATTTCCGATGATTTTCGAAATGAATTCTGCATTGAAAACAGAAAGCATTATGCCCACAAGTACAATAACTCCTAGAAATTGAGGTAAAATATTCTCGAATGCTTTCCATGCTTTTTTTAATGCTTTTTCCGTCTTTAGTTTATCTTTATAATAAGATATTCCCAAAAAAATTATTGTTATTATATAAAAACTTTCATTCACTAATGACACCAACTTTTCTTTGAATAATTAGATCAGCCAATGTGAAATCCCATTGAATAAATATCCTACCAGTATGATCGCTATACCTGTTATAACAACGAAAACTCCAATCAATTTCGGTTTGATTACTTTTCTAAGCAAAATCATTTCAGGTAGTGACAAAGCTGTTGTAGCCATCATAAATGAAAGAGCCGTTCCTATTCCCACTCCTTTGTTGATTAAAGCTTCTGCAATAGGGATTGTTCCGAGTGCATTCGAATACAGCGGTATTCCAAAAATCACCGCTACTATGACAGCAAATGGATTATCAGGTCCTGCATATTTTGCAAGTAGTGGAGCTGGCGCCCATCCGTGGATAAGTGCTCCGATACCTATACCTATCATTAAGAATATCCAAATTCTTTTAATAATATCCTTTACATTGCTAATGGCGAACTCAACTCTGTCTTTATGAGTCATCTCTTCAACATCTACTTCTCCTACCTTGATTTGATAAACATATTCTTCTACTTCACCCTCGAGTTTCATAGCGCCTATCAGTATTCCACCGACAACACCGACTACAACACCTGTAGCTACATATATAAAAGCGATTTTCCAACCGAATGAAGCTAGTAGAATTGCAAATGCCGCTTCATTTACAATCGGTGAAGTTATTAAAAATGAAAACGTTACGCCGAGTGGAATACCTGCTTCAACAAATCCTATGAACCACGGAACAGATGAACAAGAGCAAAACGGTGTTACAATTCC
>JAYENG010000118.1:0-2306 GCA_034721975.1 Bacillota bacterium | reverse complement strand
CTTTATTTTGATAAAACGCAACATCAGCAAAGGAACTCACGGAAAGCAGCAAAATCAGTAAAATTATCATCATAATTTTTCTCATAATTTTCACCTTTCTATATTAAAAACTACCAAACAAATCTAATTGATTAACAGTTTCATCAGTATCATTATCAAGCTTTAAACTTCCACTTAAATATTCTCTTGCTTTAGATACCGTTTCTTTCAACGATTCTAGCAATGAATCAAAACCGCTATTTTCTCTTCTTTCAGAAAGAAGAGGGTTATCCCTTCTTCAATATTTCAATAATACCAGAATTCTGCGTCTCTAGTTACGCTTCCCTGCAACAGTCTAATAATTTAAAATCAAACTCATTGTCTATACTATTTTACCACAAAATGGTTCTTTTAGAACCTATTTTGAGTAGACTTTATTTGATGCATAAAAATATCTCAAAATATAAATATAGTAAATAGACCTCCAATATACATAACCGATTAATTTTTAATATTCACGCTAGAGCGTTTATATAGATATCCTTGTAAGGATATTGTTCTGGCAATTTCAGTATCTTATATCTTGCAGTGGATATGATTTTTCCTGCTAGGAAAATATACTTCAATCTAAAGGTCTTAATCTGCTGACGATATTCCTTCGTTGTCATATAAGACATCTTAAATAACAAAAAAATGTTGTAAGTCATCATCATTAATTGGAAAATCGCTTCATTAGCCCAAAAAGAATGAAGAATGAGAGTTACTACATTCATATCATATTTGGATTCTTTGATGTAGTTTTCACAGTTACCTCTTTTCTCATAAAACAAGACCACTTCTTCTGAAGTAAATGACTCATCATTTGTCACAAAGAAGAAATATCGATATTCTTTCTCAAACAACGTCAATTGATTGATTTCACTACTTTCTTTACGCACTCGAGATATCACTATCCTTCTGTTTTCTTCCCATTTATCTAACTTGGTAAACGTTTCTGCAATTACTCTACCTTCATCCACTAGTCTATTAATTTTATAATAACTTAGTCCCGTTGCTTTTAGTTCATCTGTTTGGAAAATTTTCTAATCTTTTGGAATTACGATATCCTTTTTCATGTGTGCCAACTACCTCCATAAAGATAATTATATACTTCTATTATGTAGAAAATACAAGAAATATTTAAAACAAATGCAGCTATTTCTAAAATTAGCCGCATTTGTTTTAAATACCATGGTATGTCCTAATGTTTCACAGTCGTCATTATACAGATCCACTATAAATATAAAATTGACAATGCCTTTAGCAAGATCTTCTTTAGCTTTTTTTCTAGTATCATTGTGAACTTCCAGAAATTTTAGACCTAAAACTCCCGGTGTCCATTTCTTGAATGGACTACAGAAAGTTGGAAATGTATTTATCCACGTCATGTGAAGGTTCATACAATCGTTGATATAAAATAATCTGCCTCGCGGATTATGCATGAATCTGGATTCCTCGAGTCAGTAACTTTGACTTTCCCATATTCATATCTTATCATAACACTAGAACCATCATTTCGATAAATCGTCATGTGCTCCTCAGGTCGTTCAAAGACCTCCATTGGATTTTGCATATTTTTTAAGCGCTTATAATCCGACTTCGGTATGAAAAATTCTAATTCAGAGATTCTCCTAGCCTTCTTCAGAGGCGTAGTTCTCTGAGTTCCATTCATATTAATCCAACTATCTATGTAGTGAACGATTTCAGTCATTTTATCAATAGTTTCTGAAATGTCATCTATCTCTTCGATTCGCTTACCCTCCAAAATACCCAGTACAATTTTTTTATACTCATCCATCGTTATTTGTACAGTCATTACATGTGGTCGTTCATAGAATTGGCCATTTCCATACGTGATTTGATATTGAAAATTAAAATCCATTTTTACACCTCTCAGTCCTTATTATTCTTCTGATTCTTCACTATCATTTAAGATGATATATTTGATGATTAACCATCTCCTTAAAGTTCTTACTTTAAGCATATATATGGTTTTAGTTTATGACAAGGTGTCCGGATGCTCCGATTTGCTGTCCGAATAATTCCGATACAGTGTCCGGATGTTGCCGATATGCTGTCCGGATGCTGCCGAAATATACAGGTGGCGCTAAAGCTGTGGATTCATATATAAATATCAAGTGGTGCTAAAGCGTGGACTGGTGGTGCTCAACAGCATATTGATGGTGCTCATGCTATGGAATACTCAATTGAAAAGTGCAACACCCTAATTCTATATTTAATTGTCTGCAAACTGCATTAAGAATTTCTTTATCTCCAACTTTATTATC
>JAYENG010000117.1:11767-13734 GCA_034721975.1 Bacillota bacterium | reverse complement strand
TCCCCGCTGAGTCGTAACCTCTATATTCGAGTCTCGTTAATCCTTCTATTAGTACAGGCAATGCTTTGTTTTCTCCTATATATCCTACTATTCCACACATATTTAATTTTCCTCCAATTTTATTGTATTTAAAATTGGACTGTCACCCAAATGAAGTTATATTTGTCCCAAAAATCACTTCTTGGTTTTGCTAACTTCTAACGACCTTAGAAAGCCGTAAGGTATCCGCCGAATTTTCGATAAACCTTATCCTCGTCAACTGTTTTTGATACAGTTCTGGCGCTTTAATATCCTCCTTTTTCAATAAAATTTACAGTCCTTTTTTATTTTATCATAAATTTACTTCAAATGTTCTTCAAAAAGCATAACTAACTCTTTAGCGTATTTATTTAACACTTCTAAATCTTCACCTTCAAGCATTACCCTGACAAGAGGTTCAGTACCAGATGGTCTGATCAATATTCTCCCATTACCTTCAAGCTCAGCTGAAATTTCTTTAATTCTTTTATTTATCAGTTCGTGATTATCATATAAATTCTTTTTATCTACACTCACTTTGGCATTCAGCAGCACTTGTGGATAAGTCTTCATAACTTGAGACAATTCATCCAATGGCTTATCTAAGTCAATAACTGCATTACATATTTTAACTGCAGTCAATAGTCCATCTCCAGTCGTATTGTGATCTAGAAATATAATATGTCCAGATTGCTCTCCGCCGATAGAATAATCTTTTTCAAGCATTTTTTCCAGCACATATCTGTCCCCTACTTTTGTCACTTCCACGTCTAGGTCATTTTCTTTCATAGCCTTATGAAATCCGATATTACTCATTACTGTAACGACTACGGTGTTATTCTTCAGTTCGTTTTTTTCTTTCATGTCATGAGCACATATTGTCATTATTTTATCGCCATCAACTAAATTGCCTTTACTGTCCACGGCCAACAGACGATCTGCATCCCCGTCAAACGCCAGACCAAAATCAAGATTATTGTCGATGACATATTTAGATAATCCTTCTAGATGAGTCGAGCCGCAATTATGATTGATATTTATACCATCAGGTTTATCGTTTAGTACATGGACATTTGCATTTAGTTCTCTAAAAAGCGTCGGCGCCAATTCTGAAGCTGCACCATTGGCAGTATCAATGGCAAAATTCAAACTTGAAAAGTCATCTTTTGCAATAGATTTTATATATTCTAAATATCTAAACTTCAAATAATAATCCTGATGAACTCTACCTAAATTTGTTCCGATAATTTCTTCTTCAATATCTTCGTCATTCAAAATATAATCTTCAATTTTATTTTCGATTTTGTCAGACAATTTCAATCCTTCGCTATTGAAAATTTTTATACCGTTATCTTCATATGAATTATGCGAAGCCGAAATCATCACTCCTGCATCGAAATCCATTGTTCTAACAAGATAAGCAACCGCCGGTGTCGGCACAACCTCAATTTTAACAGCATCATTACCAGCAGAAAGAATTCCCGCTATCAAACTATTTTCCAACATATCACCAGATATTCTTGTATCTTTAGCAACCAGAATCGTCGCTTTCTCTTTATTTGAATTCTTTGTCAATACATATGAACCGAATCTTCCAAGTTTATAAACCAATTCATTAGTCAATTCTTTATTTGCAATTCCTCTTACTCCATCTGTTCCAAACAGTTTTCCCACTACAATACCTCCATATGCGTCCTCGTACTATTCTACCATAATATTCAATTACTTTCTTTGTGAAAATTCATCATATGATTCATTTTCATAAATATCGTCATAAATAATCATATTTATTATTCTTCTGACTTCTGAAAGATATCTATTATAAGCAAATTCATTCGGATACTTTTTATAATAGTCTTTTAAAACAATTTGAATTTCTTTTGCATCTTTCTTATCAAACGATTTATTTAGAAGTGTAGTGATCATCGATTCATCAGTCGATTCCACCT
>JAYENG010000117.1:0-11757 GCA_034721975.1 Bacillota bacterium | reverse complement strand
CATCACATACATTGCAATTTTTGCACATCTTAAAAGCTTGCTTATTTATATTGTTCTTCAGTTCAAACAAACTTTGAGCTTTCTTTTTAAGCGAAGTTTCTTTTAAAATTTTGAGTTTTTTTATGAATTTACTTAAAACAACAATCGTTACAATGATATATATAATCATAAAAAAATAAAATTGTGTGATGAAATCATATTTAACGAATAGATTAATATATAATTTTTCGATTCCAAAGAAAGAAAAAATCAAAAACGACATCATCTTCAACTTATCTTCAGGCATTTTTTTCCCTAGTTTAGTTCCAACAATAATTCCAAGCATACTCGTCAACACCATTCCAGAAGTTGTTCCCATCAACACCAAAATCGGATAGGATTCACTTGTTCCAAGACCTAAAGCAGTCAACTGTGTTTTGTCTCCCAGTTCTCCAATAAAGAATGCTATCGCCACTGTAATTATCGCCCCATATTTATTACTTGTGTTTTCTACTTCTTCATCTTCAACTTTCAATGAATAAAATGCAAAAAATATAAACAACGTTCCAGCAAATATCTTTAGCGAATTAAGAGGTAATACTTTTGTCAACATAGTTCCTAGAATGATTGCCAGTCCGTGATTTAAAAAAGCACCTACGGCAACTCCGAATAAGATTTGCTTCATATTATACTTCAATGCGAAAGTCATAGCTAAAATCTGGGTTTTATCGCCCATTTCAGCCATAAATATCATAAATAACGCTTTTAAATATACACTTAGCATAGAAACTCCTTAAAAATTATCTCTCTTTTTTGCTTCAATATAAAAATCCAGAGCAACAATCCCTCTTCTTGCCAATTTTACAAACAATACTACCAAGTAAATGCATATTCCCAAGAATATCACCATAAACAAAGTATTAAACAATTGAAATGAAGCTGTCAACATAATATAGCCCCCCTGATTTTTTAATCAATTCATTATAACAAAAAAATGAGTCAACACATACACGTCAACTCATTTTTGTATAAAATTTACTTAACTAATTCTGCACCTTTTTTTAGAGCTTCCTCATTCAACGAAATTAAATGAGCTTTTTTCTCTCCAAAGATTTTAGTCAATGCTTTGATTACCGATTCAGGCTTGACGATCTTTGTCAACTCAAGATAAGCACCGAGCATTACCATGTTGGCAGCTTTTACATTGCCAAGTTCAAGAGCAACTTCATTAGCTGGAACATAATATGCTTTTACATCATCTCTCGATACTTTTTTTTCTATTAATGAACTGTTGATCATCAATAAACCGTTCGGTAATACCTCTTCTTCAAATTTATCCAAAGAAGGTAAATTCATCGCTACTACAGTTGTAGCATTATAAGCAATTATTGGTGAAGCAACAGGTTTATCCGAAACTATAACATTACAGTTTGCAGTACCGCCGCGCATCTCAGGACCATATGAAGGTAACCAAGATACTTCTTTATCCTCAAACATACCTGCATAAGTAATCAACTGTCCCATAAGCATTACACCTTGACCACCAAATCCTGCAAAAATAATTTTTTCATCGATCATTTATTTCGCCTCCTCTGGTGTTCTAAAGTTTCCTAATGGATAATAAGGTATCATGTTGTCTTCTAACCACTTAAGTGAATCAATCGGTGTCATTCCCCAGTTTGTCGGGCAAGTTGAAAGAACTTCGACAATACCGAAGCCTTCACCTCTCAATTGAACTTCAAAAGCTTTTTTAATCGCTTTTTTTGCTTTTCTGATATTTCCTGGATTGTTCACAGTAACTCTTTCAACAAATGCGGCTCCTTGAATTGTAGCCAACATCTCAGAAATTTTTAAAGGATATCCAGCATGCTCGACAGTTCTACCAAGTGGAGCAGTAGTTGCTTTTTGTCCAATTAGTGTAGTTGGCGCCATCTGTCCACCAGTCATACCGTAAATTGCATTATTGACAAATATTGTAGTGATTTTTTCACCTCTATGGGCAACGTGAACAATTTCAGCTGCTCCGATAGAAGCCAAATCACCGTCACCTTGATACGAAAATACAACTTTATCAGGTAACGCTCTTTTAATACCAGTTGCAACAGCAGGAGCTCTACCATGAGCCGCTTCATGCATGTCACAATTAAAATAATCATATGCAAGTACCGAACAACCTACAGGAGCAACTCCTATTGTCTCTCCCAGTATATCTAATTCCTCTAAAACCTCTGCTACCAATCTATGGATAATACCATGAGTACAGCCTGGACAATAATGTGTCTCTTTATCAGTTAGACCACTTGTCTTTTTAAATACTACAGCCATTACTTAGCACCTCCAATCATTTCTTTGATTTTACCAATAACACCTGCTGGAGTTGGAATTATACCACCAGATCGTCCGTAGAAATCAACAGGCAATCTACCATTTGAAACTATTTTTACATCATCAATCATCTGACCCATACTCATCTCTACAGATAAGAATGCTTTAGCAGTCTTAGGAAGGTCAACGAATGCTTTTTCAGGAAAAGGCCATAAAGTTATCGGTCTAATCAAACCAATTTCAATACCTTCTTCTTTTAATGTTTCGATTGCATTTTTTACAATTCTAGCAGTCGTACCATACGCAACACAGATTATCTCTGGATTTTCCATATTGTAAGTTTCATATCTTTGTTCATTATCTTTCATTTCTTGATACTTTGCAGTTAATTTAATATTATGTTCTTCAAGATCTTCTGATTGTAAAAATAAAGAGTTAATAATATTTGGTTTTCTTTTACCTTCTGTACCTGTAGTTGCCCAGTCTTTAACTGGCAGTTCAACTTTTTGTCTCTCTTTAAACTCGATTGGTTCCATCATTTGACCGATCATCCCATCAGCGGCAATCATTACAGGGTTTCTATAGTAATCAGCTTTATCGAAAGCATCTTGCAATAAATCTACTGTCTCTTGAATATTAGCTGGAGCATAAACCAATAGTTTATAGTCTCCATCTCCTCCTCCACGAGTGGATTGATTGTAATCCGATTGAGCTGGCTGAATACTTCCAAGACCCGGTCCGCCTCTCATTACATTTACTATGACAGCAGGTAATTCCGCCCCAGCGATGTATGATATTCCTTCTTGCTTCAATGCAATTCCTGGAGAAGATGAAGAAGTCATAACTCTAACTCCACATCCTGCTGCTCCATATACCATGTTGATAGCTGCAACTTCTGATTCTGCCTGTACAAATACGCCGCCTACTTTAGGCAACTCTTTTGACATATATTCCGGCACTTCATTTTGCGGTGTTATCGGGTATCCGAAGAAATATTTACAGCCTGCTTTGATTGCAGCAGCACCAATAGCTTCGTTACCTTTCATTAATACTTTAGCCATATCGTAAAATTCCTCCTCAATTAGAATCTTTCAACTGTAATAACATTATCCGGACACATCATTGCGCAATTTGCACAACCTATACATGCGTCCATATTAGTTATCGTCGCCGGGTGATAACCCTTTTTATTAATTCTTGATGTATCCATAACAACAATATTCACGGGACAATTAGTTGTGCATAATCCACAACCTTTACATAAGTCATCATTAATAGTTACTTTACCTTTTGCCAATTTTTTACCCTCCCTTAATTTAAGAATTTACATCCATTCTTCCCTCATGTACATTCTGATCGGAAAAATTTCTCCTTCCAAATCATCTGGAAGTTCTTTAGCAACATTTTCCAATGTACTAATGTACCTTATCGGAATATTAAGTTTCTCCGATGCTTCTTTGATAATTTTTTGAGCTTCCATGACTGTCTCAACTGTAGTATCTCTTAACAGATGTGTGTTGTTAATCAATCCTGTTACCTTTAATCCAGTAGCATCTTCGATTGATTTCACATGATATATGATTCCTACAACATCCACAGTCTCGGGTCTATTTGTATTAACGACACAAAACATATCATATCCTTGGTCGATAATATCATCTTTAAATCTCGCTAAAACTCTAGCTCCAACTGAATCTCCACCAACATCAAGTATTACTTGATATTCCGGATTTTGAATCGGCCCAGAAATTTCTGCCGAGATAGCGGGCAATGCCAATGAAGCATTATGCCCAAGTGATGAACTCATCACTTCAATACCTTTTTTTTCTAATAAACTCGCTTTTTCTCTTGAACGAAAATATGGATTAACGATATCTAAGTCTGCAATAGCAATCTTTTTATCGAATTCAGCAAGTTTCATACAGTAATTTACTGAAAATTCGGTTTTACCGGTTCCATAATGTCCAATTATTATTTTAATGCGTTTATCATCCAACATGATTTCACCTAATCTATTCGTATATTTTAGCCTTTTCTTTCCCTTTAAGAACACGCAATCCACCGTTTGCCAAAGCACTCATTTCATCTTCACCAGGATAAATGATTACATCGGCAATATAACCGATATTTTCTTTGATCCAAGAAGTGAACACCTTATCATAAGCAATTCCACCAGTTAATATAATGGCATCGACATCACCTTTTAAAGCAGTAGCGAAAGCGCCTATTTCTTTAGAAATCTGATATGCCATTGCTTTGTAAATCAATTCTGCTTCTTTGTCACCCTTTTCAATACGGTTTGAAACTTCTCTAGCATCGTTGGTGTCGAGATATGCTACTAGTCCGCCAAGTCCTTTGATTTTCTTTTTAATATCATTCAACGTATACTCACCTGAGAAACACATCTTAGCTAATCCACCTATTGGAACGCCTCCAGATCTTTCTGGTGAAAATGGACCATCTCCATCCAAAGCATTATTTACATCGATAACTTTACCTTTTCTATGTGCTCCAACAGAAACTCCTCCACCCATGTGAGCGACAACAAAATTAACTTCATCATAAGCTTTGCCCATTTCATCTGCAGCTCTTCTTGCAACTGCTTTTTGATTTAGTGCGTGGAATATACTGATTCTCTTTAGTTCAGGAATTCCTGATATTCTTGCTACATCTTGCATTTCATCGACAACTACAGGGTCGACGATAAATGAAGGGATATTCAATTTAGATGCAATTTCATAAGCTAAGATTCCACCTAGATTCGATGCATGTTCTCCCCTTAATGCAGCTTTTAAATCTTCTATCAAGTTTTCTGTAACTTCATACGTACCACCCTCAATAGGCTTTAATAATCCACCTCTTCCAACAACAGCATTAAGCTTTGTCAAATTGATGCCTTGCTCATTAAGTGTATTAAGAATCACTTCTTTTCTAAAATCGTACTGATCGATGATTTTATGATATTTGTTTATCTCTTCTGCAGGATGTCTCAACGTTGTCTCAAAAACTTCCTTTTCATCATCGTAGATTGCAATTTTTGTTGAAGTCGACCCTGGATTTATCGCTAATATTCTTAAACTATTCATTTTTCCACTCCTCTTACATTTTCGCTGCCATCAATACAGCTAAGGCAATTGAATTTAATTTTGCTTCTTCACTGTCAGCTCTTGAAGTTAAAATAACTGGAGCTTTCGCCCCGACAATTATTCCAGCACTCTGAGCGTTTGATAAGAAAGCTAGTGTTTTATACAGTACATTTCCAGCTTCAATAGTTGGACATAGCATTATATCGACATCTCCTGCAGCAGGATGGTTTATTCCTTTAATTTTAGCTGCTTCTTTTGAAACAGCATTATCTACCGCAAAAGGTCCTCCTACAATACAGCCGGTAATTTCACCTGATTCGTTCATTTTTACCAATTCACCCGCATCAACAGTCGCCGGCATTTTAGGATTGACTTTTTCTTTAGCTGCAATCACTCCAACTTTCGCTTCTTCAATGTCTAGAGCTCTTGATACTACAAGAGAATTTTCAAGAATTTGTCTTTTAGTTTCTAAATCTGGTGCGATATTCATAGCAGCATCAGTCACCAGCAGTAATTTATGGTAAGTTGGTACATCAAATACAGCAACATGACTTAAAGCATTACCTGTTCTTAAACCGACTTCTTTATTTAAAACAGCCTTTAGAATTACTGCAGTATCTACTAATCCCTTCATAACCATATGTGCTTTTCCTGAAGATACCAACTCAACAGCCTTTAAAGAAGCCTCTGCATTGTCTTTAATATCTACAATTTCATATTTTGAAATATCAATGTTCTCTTTACTGCAAATAGATTCGATTTTCTCTTTATCCCCAATTAATACAGCATCTACGATTCCTTTAAGATTTGCATCATTGACAGCTTTCAACACATCACCGTCTTGAGCACAAGCAACTGCAATTTTCTTCGGTCCACGTTCTTTAGCAATTAACAAAACATCATTGAAATTCTTTATCATCATTACACCTCATTTTATTTTTTATTACCCACTATATAATAAAAGCAAGAGTCGTGCCACATCTCGACTCTTGCTGATAATACTTATTTTCAACATTCTCTTGCTCCATATCCATATTTGTTAATAGAGTTTTTTATTAACACGCAATATTTTGCATGCAATATTTTGCACAATTAAACTCCACTGCAATATTTTGCATTATTCAATCCCATATTTTTCAATTTTATAATACAAACTTCTTACCGATATCCCTAAAGATTTCGCTGCCATCGTTCTATTATAATTGTTTTCATTTAAAATTCTTTCAATAAATTTTTTCTCTGTTGATTCAACAACATTTCTCAATTTCAGATCCCTGTCAAACTCTCTATATTTTAATGTTGAAATATTATTCATTTCTTCATCGTTATCAATTTTATCATATAAAATTGGCGGAAGATGAGAAATATCAATAATTTTATCTCCCATTTTTATATTTATCATGGCACGTCCAATATAATTTTCAAGTTCTCTAACATTTCCTGGCCAATCATATTTTTTTAATGTGTTTATTGCGTCTGCCGATACACTTACTACATTGCGTCCATATTCTTGGTTATATTTTTTAATCATAAATTCAACCAATTCATCAATATCTTCTTTATGTTCTCTAAGTGATGGCATATTTATCGGAAGCACATTCAATCTGTAATAAAGATCTTTTCTAAACTTTCCTTCCTCAATAGCTTTTTCTAAATCCACATTTGTCGCTGTGATGATTCTAACATCGATAGGAACTGGTTTTGTATCCCCAACTCTTATAATTTCTTTTTCTTGCAACACCCTTAATAATTTAGCTTGAGTATTCAAATTGATTTCAGCAATTTCATCTAAAAAAATCGTTCCTCCATCTGCCATTTCGAAATAACCAATTTTGCCACCCTTCAAAGCCCCAGTAAAAGCTCCTTCTTTATAACCGAATAATTCACTTTCCAACAAACTCTCACTTATAGCCGCACAATTGACACGGACAAATTGAGCGAATTTTCTATTGCTGGCATTATGTATCGCATGAGCTATCAGTTCTTTTCCAGTACCGCTTTCACCTCTAATAATAACAGTTACAGGAGTCTCGGCAGCTAATTTCGCCTTATCGATAACATCTACAAGTTTTTTATCAGCTCCCTTGATATCGTCAAAAGTATACTTAGCCTCAAGAGTTCTGATGATTCTCTTTGCTTGATCTAATTTATAAGTTAATTCCTTTATTTCAGACAGGTCATGAATAACAGCCACACTTCCGATAAGTTCATCATTTACTATGATTGGCGCAGCATCGACTATTACTTCTTTTTTATTAACCCCAGAAAAAAGTCTGGCATTTTTCACGGGTTTTCCTGTAGATAATACTTTTAAATGAACACTTTCGCCTTCCGATACATCGACAGTACATTTTTTACCGATTATGTCTTTTGCAGAAAATCCTGTAATCCTCGTATATGCTGGATTAATAAGCATACCCATTCCATTTTTATCAACTACCGATATTGCATCTTGTGTTGCATCGAAAATTGCTTCCAGCATTCCTCTTATCTCTTTTAAATCTGTAACTTCTTCAGCTAATGTCACAATATCAGTAATATCTCTAAATACTGCAATCGCACCAACAACTTCACCATCTTCATTCAATACAGGCATGCGGTTGGTGATGATTTCTATATTCCCCAACAGTTGCCTTTTGTTCAATTCGGATTTTCCTGTTTCTAAAACAAATGGTAATCTAGTCGTTTCAATAACATTCGTAATATACTTACCCATAGCATTTCGAGTATCAATTCTTGTCAATTTTTCCGCTGCTCTATTGAAGAGCGTAATTATACCTTCTAAATCTACTGCAATCATTGCATCATGAGTTGAATTAATGATAAGTTCAATTTCTCTTTTCATTAAACTTCTCCTATTCTTCAATATCCAAAATTTTAAGTTCAACAGTTTCTGGACTTAAATAGAGTTCTCTAATTTCTTTCTTCGCTAAAATTTCTATTGGTAATATATATTCCCCAGGTAATAAATAGGAAACATCAAGAATAAGTTCGATATCATTTCGAGTTATTGTATTAAGGTTGCTTCTAACATCTTTTAATATCAACTCTACAGTATCATTGTTATCAGTGATTTTTATATTTAAATTCTCATTCAAATTGATTATCGGCATTTCTGAAACATTAAAAACAAATTCCTTAGTTTCCAATTTTTCAATTTTTACATTTGTTTTAATAGGATTTTTTAAATATGGAGTATCTATCCCGTCTGGTAAAATTAAATTTAAATCCATCTCAAACGTCTCTAATTTTTCTGTTAAATCTACAACCGATGTTTCAATTTTTGCAATCTTATTCACATTATCGGCCTTTCCTTTAATCACAACTGTTGCCGGGTTTAAATCAATATTACCCATCACATATCCCTCTGGTAGCTCTCCGATGACTTTTACTTCAACCGGGACAGTTCTAAGTTTAAAAACTTCAAAGGAATATGCTGCTGTACTCTCTAAAAGCTCCACTCCTACAACCTGATTGCCTTCATAATCAATAGGCACCAAGGATACTTCTGTCTGGTAATCATTTTCAATCCCAGTAATTGTAACTTCTCCGCGTACCGATAAAACTCTATTCACAAAAGCTTCGGGACCCGTTACAATTACTTCTGCTTTTGATTGCACAAAATCACCCATTTCAAACTCCGAACCAAGTTCACCTATCCTATCTATTTCCACAACTTTTGGAATACTAACTATCTTGTCTAATTCCACCTTGATTTCAGATTTTGAAATATCTACAATATTGACATTATCAACCAATATTCTTTTATCAATAGGTACAGTGTTCAGTCCTTTTTGATAACCTCGTATATCAGCAGTTATGACCAAATAGTTTTCATCAAAACTCAAAAGGTCGTTCCGTCTTCCTTTAACTGATATTTTGACAAATTTTTCTTCTTCATTCAGTAAGATCAACCCTTCATTGTCGAGCTGTTCGATACCTACTATTTCAACTTTGACATTATTGAATTCTTTAATAATTTCAGGATTGACTTTATCCATAACAAAAATCCAAAAAACAATGGCAAAAACTATAGAAATTACTTTCGCAGTCGTATTACTTGACAAATTTGTATTATTGAAGAATTGGTTTAATTTACTCATCGTTTTTCACCCACCATTTTCTAATGTTAATACCCGTGTTGTAGTCAACGACCAAAGCATCTTTTAGAATTTTTTTCATAGTATCGATATCTAAGTATCTTTTCAATTTGCCATCAATAGCTATAGAAATAATACCTGTTTCTTCAGAAACAACTATAATAATAGCATCAGATTTTTCCATCATACCTAAGGCGGCACGATGTCTTGTTCCAAGTTCCTTATTTAAAGAATAATCACTGGTTAGTGGCAATAAACAACCCGCTGATACAATTCTATTTTTCCGTATAACAAGTGCCCCATCATGTAGAGGAGTTTTTGGAGTAAATATGTTCAATATCAAATCACTTACAATTTTCGCATCAATTGTCAAACCTGTTTCAACAATTTCGTTGATACCCGTTTCTCTCTCGATGACAATTAAAGCACCGATTTTATTTCGTGACATATCGGCAATGGCTGTCGACAATTCATTAATGACACCTTCAGCTTCTTTATCTATTGATTCACCAATACCTTTAGAAAACAACTTGCTTCGACCTATATACTCCAAAGCTCTTCTAAGCTCGGGTTGAAAAACAATAAGTAACGCTACTACACCTAAAGTTAAAGTGTTTTTTAAAATATAATGAACCATATAAAGCTTTGACCATTCACTTATCTTTGACGCAATCAAGAGCACAATAATACCTTTAATAAGTTGCTCTGCGCGTGTTTCTCTTACTAACATTAAAAATTTATAAAATACATATGCAACAATTATTATATCAAAAATATCAATCAGCCTAATATTTTTAATAATATCCAATACAATACTCAAAGACTTCACCCCAAAAAATATATTCTAACTATAGTATACTAAAATTATTTCAAATTGTTATTAATTAATTTAATATTTATTAATCTATTTTCTAATAAAAAGCATAATTCCGAAAATCATAAACACTAATCCAAGAATTCTTGAAAAGCTAATTGTTTTCACAGCCATATTAAACCAACCGAAATGTTCAATAATCATAGATAGCAACAGCTGAGAAAAGACTACTGTAGATAATGCTAGAAGTGGTCCAACCTTCATTACCGAAACTGTTAATGTTATCATAATTCCAATTCCTAGAAAAGCGGATATAATTAACAATATTACTCCATAATTATAGTTAAATATTTCTGCTATTTCATTTCGAAAACCACCATTAAAAATAATTACAACAAAATATATAACCATCTGAACAGCAACGGGTATTGATACAACCGCTGCTACACTTGAATTATTACCGACCATCCCATTTAAACTTCCTTGTACAGATATGAATATGCCGGCTAATAGTGCAATCGAAATTCCTATATACATTATCTTTCACCTTCTTTTTCCAATAAAATTTTTTTGCTCTCATTCAGTTTATTATTGTGAATCTTTTCAATACGTCCTTCAAAAACGACTAATTGGTTATCTGATTTAACAATTTTATCATCATATTATATTATACCAAAAAAATAAAAAGCTGCTAACAAATGTTAACAACTCTTTTGGTGCCCAGAGGCGGAATCGAACCACCGACACGAGGATTTTCAGTCCTCTGCTCTACCGACTGAGCTATCTGGGCATGTGGCGGAGAGGGTGGGATTCGAACCCACGTGGGCTCTAAACCCTAACGGTTTTCAAGACCGCCCCGTTATGACCACTTCGGTACCTCTCCTTAAAATGCAATTGGAGCAGAAGACGGGATTTGAACCCGCGACCCTCGCCTTGGCAAGGCGATGCTCTACCACTGAGCCACTTCTGCATTATGGTGCGGGCGAAGGGACTCGAACCCCCACGCCGTAAAGCGCTAGATCCTAAGTCTAGTGCGTCTGCCAATTCCGCCACGCCCGCATATTTTCAATTTTTAAATGGTGGGAGTAATAGGGCTCGAACCTATGACCCTCTGCTTGTAAGGCAGATGCTCTCCCAGCTGAGCTATACTCCCGTTTGGTGACTCCTAGGGGAATTGAACCCCTGTTACCGCCGTGAAAGGGCGGTGTCTTAACCGCTTGACCAAGGAGCCCTATATAAATTTTAAATGGCTCCAAGGGTGGGATTCGAACCCACAGCCTATCGGTTAACAGCCGAGTGCTCCACCGTTGAGCTACCTTGGAACATAAAACCGGCGACTTCCTACTCTCCCAGGCAGTTGCCCACCAAGTACCATCGGCGCAAGAAAGCTTAACTTCTGTGTTCGGTATGGGAACAGGTGTAGCCTTTCCGCCATCATCACCGGATAAACTTA
>JAYENG010000116.1:0-2320 GCA_034721975.1 Bacillota bacterium | reverse complement strand
CTTTTAAAATATAACCGCCTAATATTGTAATGAACAATATAGTAAAGAGATAAAGTGTTTTATTAACAAAAATATTCATAATTAATCCTCCAATGGTATATTTTATACCCAAATTTATTATAATATATATATAACAACTAAATAAGGAGGATTTATAATGAAAATTTTAGATTTTAGAAGTGATACAGTCACAAAACCTACAGAAAAAATGAGAAATGCCATGGCAAATGCTAAAGTTGGCGATGATGTATATGGAGATGACCCGACTATGAATATATTGGAGGCGATGGCTGCTGAAATATTGGGAAAAGAAGCATCGCTATTTGTTCCAAGCGGTACATTCGGTAATCAAGTATCGATATTGACTCATACAAAAAGAGGTGATGAAATCATCGTTGGACATGATTCTCATATCATATGGCATGAAGTAGGTGCTTCTGCTGTAATTTCAGGAGTTCAAACAAGAACCGTTAAAACTCGAAATGGAGTTGCAGATATTGAAGAGTTGAAGCAGATGATTAGAGGAAAAAATATTCATTATCCGGATACGGGACTCATTTGCATGGAAAATGCCCATGGTGGTGGAAAAGCCATTCCTATATCTTATATGAAGGAAGTATATGAAATCGCCAATAGTCGCGGTATTCCAGTTCACTTGGATGGAGCGAGAGTTTTTAATGCTGCACTTGCTTTAGGAGTAGATGTAACAGAGATTACTAGTTGCTGTGATTCTGTCAATGTATGTCTTTCTAAGGGACTTTGCGCACCTGTGGGTTCGATAATAGCTGGAACAAAAGAATTTATAGAAAAAGCGAGGAAAAGCAGAAAACTTTTAGGCGGAGGAATGAGACAAACCGGTATATTGGCAGCAGCTGGAATTTTAGCGATTACAGATATGGTGGATAGATTATATGTCGACCATGACAATGCTAAATATATGGCGAAGAAATTGTCCGAGATCAACGGTTTGGATATTTTAGAAGAACGCCTTGATATAAATATGGTGTTTTTCAAAGCTGATGAAAAGGATTTTCCTGAAAATCTAGTAGTGGATGGCCTGTTGCAAAGAGGAATAAAGGTAAACGGCATAGAAGATGGAGAATGGCGATTTGTCACTAATAACGATATCGAAGCTGAGGATATCGATAGATTGATTATTGCTTTAAAAGAATTGCTTGATAATTAAAAAGAAGTTGTATATAATAAAAATGCACTTATTAGTACCTGGTAGTAACGATAACTATTAGTAGGAGGATATATGAATAAATTAATGAAAGATAAAAACATTGTAGTTATGGGAGTGGCCAACAAGTGGTCTATCGCTTGGGCTATTGCAAAACAATTGAAAGAATCTGGAGCAAATCTCATTTTTACTTATTTTGGTGAAAATAGTGAGAGAAGTATAAGAAAATTAATTGATAATGAAGGAATAAGTGACAGCTTATTGATCTCTTGTGATGTTACAGTAGATGAAGATGTCGAGAAAGCATTTAAACAAATAGGCGAAAAATATCCTGTAATCAATGGTCTGGTACATAGTATCGCACATGCCAAGAAAGAAGAATTGGATGGCGACTACTTTGATACATCGAGAGAAGGATTTTTAATGGCACATAATGTAAGTGTATATTCTTTAGTAAGCGCTACTAAATATGCTTCGAAATTGATGTCAGATGGTGGATCGGTAATAACGCTAACTTATTTAGGTGGAGAAAAGGCGATTAAAAACTATAACATCATGGGAGTGGCCAAGGCTTCACTAGATGCAAGTGTAAGATACCTTGCGAGAGATTTAGGGCCTAAAAAGATTAGAGTGAATGCAATTTCATCGGGACCTATTAAAACTCTAGCAGCAAAAGGTGTTGGTGAATTCACCAAGATTGCAGAAGTTGTTGAAGACAGATCACCACTGAAGAGAATGGTGACTCCGGCGGAAGTCGGCAATACTGCGGTATTTTTACTAAGCGATATGTCCTCTGGTATAACAGGAGAAATCATGCATGTCGATTGTGGGTTTAATATAGTTGCAATATAAGAGATTGATGACTCAGTTGATAACTGGGTCATTTTTTTGTTTTTTTGTTTTTTTTGTCTGTTCAAACAACATATATAAGGTATAATAATTAAGGAAAGAATTGTAATTGAGGTAAAAAAATAATTGTAAAGAAGCAGTCATTAGTTAACCTCAATTATAATTTTTCCTATTGAACAATAATCGCGTATATGGGGAATCAAATAGCTATACTTCAATAAAATTTCTATTGTTTTATCATTCAAATGTAAAATATACAGTAATGATATCATAAATATTCAAAAAAGA
>JAYENG010000115.1:0-2326 GCA_034721975.1 Bacillota bacterium | reverse complement strand
CAACATAGAAAAGTACGCCATCAGATAAAATGATAATCTGATAGGCTGCGCTCTCTGCAAATGTGTATACCCAGGCATGATAACTTCAACATTATCATTTGCTTTCTGATATAAAGATTCCATCAGCTGCAATGTCAGCAACATTATTTTCTTAACTTCTTTTTTAACATACAATCTCAAATCAACGGCAACCTGATCGTTTCTACTACGAGCAGTATGCAGTTTTTTCCCGACTACGCCGATTTTTTCAATCAACAGACTTTCTATACACATATGAATATCTTCATCGGTTACTTTGAATTCCACTCGGCCGTTTTCAATGTCGCCAAGAATTTCAATCAATCCATTTTCAATCTGCTCGTACTCATCACTCGTCAATATACCTGTTTTACTTAGCATTTGAGAATGAGCCATGCTTCCTTCAATGTCTTCTTTATACAACCTGCTGTCGATATCTATTGATGCATTGAACAGATCCATCAATTCATTTGTGTTTTCCTTGAACCTACCGCTCCAAAGTTTCATATTACCTCAACACCATCACTTTTGTTTTTTTTTTCATTCATAATCGCTCGTATTTTTAGTGGAAGAGTAAATAGATTGATAAACCCTTCTGCATCTTTTTGATTATATACCTCGTCTTCACCAAAAGTAACATATTCTTCGCTATATAAAGAGTATTCAGATGCACTAGCAATAGCATAACACTTTCCTTTATATAATTTTAACTTAACTTTACCCGTAACAGTTTTTTGTGTACTATCAACAAAGTCATCCAAAGCTTCTTTTAAAGGAGTGAACCATAGCCCGTTGTATATGAGCTCTGCGTATTTTTGCGCTGCAGTTCTTTTAAAAGACATAGTATCCTTATCTAATGTCAACTTCTCAATAGCTTTGTGCGCTTCAAACAGAATAGTTCCTGCCGGCGTTTCATAGACGCCACGAGATTTCATCCCGACTAGACGGTTTTCAACTATATCTATTGTTCCAACGCCATGTTTGCCGCCAATTTCATTTAAATATTTAATCATATCCACGGGATTCATTTCTTTACCATTTATAGATTTTGGCACTCCTTTATATAATTCAACAATTAATTCTTCAGAGCTATCCGGTGCTTTTTCTGGAGTGTTCGACCATTTCAATACATTTTCATCATATGTATTCCACGGATCTTCTAAATCTCCACCCTCATGCGAAATATGCCACAAGTTTTCATCTCTTGAATATATATCCTTTTTACTCACAGGAATAGGAATATTATGCGCCACTGCATAATCAACTAGAACTTCACGAGAATTAAGGTCCCATTCACGCCATGGCGCGATTATTTTCAAATTTGGATTAAGAGCTTTAATACCCGCTTCAAAACGCACTTGATCGTTTCCTTTTCCAGTTGCTCCATGAGCGATAGCTTCCGCTCCTTCTTTTTCTGCAATTTCAACTAATTTTTTTGTAATCAACGGTCTAGCATAAGACGTTCCAAGAAGATAATCATCCTCGTAAATCGCTCCTGATTTTATTCCTTTATACAAATACTCAGTAACAAATTCCTCTTTAACATCTTCAATATAAACTTTTACCGCACCTGTCTTCAATGCTTTTTTCTTAACAGCCATGAAATCATCTCTCTGACCGACATCTACACAAACTGCAATAACATCATATCTATATTTTTCCTCCAGATATTTTAAAATAACTGAAGTGTCTAATCCACCTGAATATGCTAAAACAACTTTTTTATTCATATTTATACCTCCTAATGTATATTTATTAAATGTATTATAACAAATATTACATATAATGCAATGGTTTTTAAGCATTTAATCAGTTTTTATTTTTATTAGCGTTATAGCCAATTAATATAAGGGTATAATGTTCTAAGTATGTAAAACATTAAGGAGGAGATTTAATGAAATATGAAATTAAAGGTGGAGAGCTTCCAGTAATCATCATGAATCTAGATAAGGGAGAATCCGTATTTACCGAATCTGGCGGAATGAGCTGGATGACAGACAACATCGATATGAGCACAAATATGGAAGACGGACTGTTTGGAGGTTTTGCACGAAAACTTTCAGGAGAAACGCTTTTTATGACAACTTACAAATCCAAAGCAAATGAAGCAGAGATTTCTTTTCCATCTTCTTTCCCAGGGAAAATACTCCCTCGTGAATTAAAAGATGGTGAAAGTTTGATATGCCAAAAAAAATCATTCTTATGTGCCGAAAGATCTGTCACATTGGAAATGCATTTTAGAAAAAAACTTGGTACTGGCTTATTTGGTGGAGAAGGTTTTATTCTTCAGAAAATCACAGGACCCGGA
>JAYENG010000114.1:0-2336 GCA_034721975.1 Bacillota bacterium | reverse complement strand
AGCTAAATTCTTCGAATTTTTCTTAAATGCTGAAAACGATGCTAAATTCGCATTGTTGAAAGCTGAAGCTCCAACTAATCTTGATGCGAGAGAACTTGAATCAATTAAAAACGATGAGTTGCAAAAAGCAGCTGTTGAAACAATTAACTTTACAACGCCAATGCCGATTATTGCTGAAATGAGAGCAATTTGGGATTCAATCAGACCAGAGTTAGAAGCTGTAATTTCTGGAGATACAACTCCGGAAGCCGCTGCTAAGGCAATGCAAGAAAGAGCGATTGATGGTATTGAAATAATAAAAGGTGAGCAATAATCAACAGGAAAATATAAATTAAGAGAAATGGTTTTCTCCATTTCTCTTAATATTTTTGGAGGAGTATATGGCTACTTTAGTAAAAAAACTCAAAACAATTAATAAGCCAAAACCAGAATCACAGTTGGTTAATAAATGGACGCCGGCGTTTTATATGCTTCCTGCAATGATTGTTATGCTTAGTATGGTTTTGTATCCATTTGGATTTGGAGTTTGGTTATCGTTTACAAATATGAGTTTGACAAAATTCTTTAATCCAGATTTCATTTGGTTTAGAAACTACTTGAGACTATTTCAAGATGGCGTTATATTTTCAACGTTTTTAAGAACTATAATATGGACTTTTACAAATGTTTTCTTTCATGTAACTATTGGATTATTTTTAGCGTTGTTATTAAATAGAAAATTGCCGGGGAAAAGCATTTTACGAGTGCTTTTAATAATCCCGTGGGCTGTTCCGCAGTATATTTCTGCGTTGACTTGGAGATCGATGTTCAACTATGTTTATGGTGCTATAAATATTGCATTAAAGATGGTAGGACTTAATCCTATAAATTGGCTTTCAGATCCGACGATGACTTTTATTGGAGCAATATTAGCAAATATATGGCTTGGATTCCCATTCATGATGATGATTGCTTTAGGTGGGCTTCAATCTATAGATAAATCGTTATATGAAGCTGCTGATATCGACGGAGCTACAAGCCTTCAAAAATTAAAAAATATTACACTTCCATTATTAAAACCAGTTATGACTCCGGCTATTATTTTAGGTACAGTATGGACGTTTAACCAGATAAATGTAATTATCTTGATTGCAGGTGGATTTGGTAATGAAAAAACTCAAATTCTTGTAACTGAAGTTTATAGATTGGCGTTTAATTTCTACAGATACGGCTATGCTGCTGCATATTCTGTTGTTATATTTTTAATGTTATTGGTATTTTCGCTGATTTATATAAGAAATACTGGTATTATGAAGGAGTTGGATTAAATGAGTAAAAAATTATCGAGTCATTTTGAGAGAAATGATTCTCCATTAAAAACAGTACTTATATATTTAATATTATTAATCTTTGTCTTTATTGCCATTTATCCACTTCTCAATGTATTATCTGTTTCTTTAAGACCAAACGACTCGTTGTTTTTAACTACACTAGAGATTGTTCCTGACAATTGGTCACTGGAAAACTATAGAAAAGCATTGTTTGAAAAGGATTTGTTGCTTTGGATTAGAAATAGTTTACTTATTTCTACATTGACTGCTTTGACTGGTTTGTCACTTTCAGCCAGTGCAGGTTATGCGTTTTCCAGGTTTAGATTTTTTGGTAAAAAAACAGCGATGCTTCTATTTTTGGTAACTCAAATGTTTCCAGCGCCGATGCTTTTATTGCCTATGTTTATAATGCTTACCAAACTCGGTTTGATTAATAATTTTTTCGGTTTATTGATTCCTTATACAGCCACTGCGGTACCTTTTACAGTTTGGCTTATGAAAGGATATTTTGATACGATACCAAAATCTTTAGAAGAAAGTGCTTATATAGATGGATGTAATTCATTTAAAGCTTTTTATAAAGTAATTTTACCACTTGCTACACCAGCACTTGCAATATCAGCATTATTTGGATTTATGAGTGCATGGTCAGAGTATATTGTTGCACAGATTATTTTGAGAAAGAGTTCGATGCTTACACTTCCAGTTGGACTTGTTCAACTTCAAATGGACTTTACAGCTGAATGGGGCGTGTATTCTGCTGCGGCAATTATTACAACAATACCAGTAGTTATTTTGTTTGTCAGTTTGTCGAAATATCTAGTTGGTGGATTAACATTAGGTGGAGTAAAAGGATAAATGAGTTTCTTGCCTTCAGAGGGAGTTTTCACTCCCGATGAAGCTTAGAACTTAGTACGCAGTCTCAATAACGAAATCGCAGATTTCTATTTGCGTTGCGTTTGACCTACCAAAGAATTGAAAAATTTGCTTAGGTCATAAAGGGACTATAGAATTCTTAGTCATTGG
>JAYENG010000113.1:0-13784 GCA_034721975.1 Bacillota bacterium | reverse complement strand
GATTGGGACAAACAGCTCCAAATCCGGTAATAAGCACAATGAGATATTTTCCTGAAGAGTATGAAGCTTATGCAAAAAGAGAAAAAACGACGGTTTATAGAATAGATCCAGAAAAATGTATCGGATGTACATTGTGTGCAAAAGCATGTCCTGTAAATTGTATTGCAGGAAAAGTCAAGGAAGTGCATGTAATCGACGAGAGTGCTTGTATAGCTTGCGGTGCTTGCTTTACAGCATGTAAGTTCGATGCGGTTATACAACCATAAGGAGGTGGAATAAGATGGCTATAGTTAAAGCGACTATCAATGGTGTGGAGGTGGAAGTGCAGAGCGGCACTACGATTCTTGAAGCTGCAAAAAAAATCGGAGTGCGTATTCCTACTTTATGTCATTTAAATTTGGAAGGCACGATTGTCAATCAAGTGGCATCTTGCCGAGTGTGTGTGGTTGAAGTTGAGGGAAGACCAGCTCTTGCTCCATCTTGTGCAGAGAAAATTACAAATGGGATGGTTATCAAAACGAATTCTACTAGAGCGATTACCGGTCGCCGTATGGCGGTAGAGCTGCTTTTATCGAATCATCCAAAAGATTGTTTGACTTGCGCAAAAAATTTAGATTGTGAATTACAATCTTTAGCTCAAGAGTTGGGTATCAGAGAGATTAAATGGCAAGGCGAAAAAATGGATTATCCTTTGGATACATCTTCTTATTCTCTAGTAAAAGATCCGAATAAATGTATTATGTGTAGAAGATGCGAAACTGTCTGCAATGATGTTCAAACAGTGGGCGTTTTATCGGGAATGAATAGAGGATTCAATGCATTCGTAGGACCTGCATTCAACTTGGATATGGCAAATACAGCTTGTACTTATTGTGGACAATGTGTTGCAGTTTGTCCAACAGGTGCATTGACTGAAGTAAATGATGTAGGAAGAGTCTGGAGAGCGCTTAACAATCCTGATAAACACGTTGTTGTACAGGTCGCTCCGGCGATTCGTGTCGCCATCGGTGAAATGTTCGATATGGAGCCGGGTTCGGTTACTACAGGACAATTGGCGGCATCTTTAAGAAAGTTGGGATTCGATGCGATTTTCGATACGGATTTTGCTGCGGACCTTACAATCATGGAAGAAGCATCGGAACTTGTCCATAGAATCAAACACGGTGGTAGATTACCGATGTTGACGTCTTGTTGCCCGGCTTGGGTTAAATTCTTCGAGCATCAATTTCCGGATTTGCTTGATATACCGTCTTCATGCAAGTCACCACAAATAATGATGGGTAGTATGATCAAAACATATTATGCCGAGAAAAAAGGACTGGATCCCAAGGATATCGTCGTAGTATCTGTAATGCCTTGTTTAGCTAAAAAGGCTGAAGCGGCAAGACCTGAATTGACAAAAGACTATAATAATGATGTTGATTTAGTCTTATCGACTAGAGAATATGGTGCAATGTTAAGAGAGGCCGGAGTTCAATTTGATCAACTTACAGAAGAAGATTTTGATCATATGCTGGGAGAAAGTACGGGAGCTGCAGTTATCTTCGGTACAACTGGTGGTGTTATAGAGGCTGCAGTGCGTACAGCTTATGAATGGATTACCGGTGAAGAACTAAACGATGTCGAATTCCACGCTTTGAGAGGATTAGAAGGCATTCGTTCAGCAACTGTTAAAATTGGCGAGATGGATCTCAATATCGGTATTGCACATGGATTAGGAAATGCAAGAAAGTTGCTTGAAGATATCAGAGATGGAAAGAGTCAATATCACGCTATTGAGATAATGGCCTGTCCTGGTGGATGCATTGGCGGAGGTGGTCAACCGTATCATAAAGGTGATATGGAAGTCATCAAGAAGCGTCAAGAAGCCATCTACAAAGAAGATAGAAGTAAAGTCAGAAGAAAGTCTCACGAAAATACTGAGCTTATCAAACTTTATGAAGATTTTCTTGGAGAACCTTATGGACATAAAGCGCATGAATTATTGCACACTTATTATATTCCAAGAGAAAACATATAATAGTAATTATAGCAGTTTAATAATGATGGGAGTGTATATGCATTCCCGTTTCTTTTTTTTTGAAAATGATTTATAATGTATATAATGATGAAGATAAGGAGCGCAAAATGATTAGAGGTATTATTTTTGATATGGACGGTACGTTGATCGATACAAATGATTTGGTAATGGATTGTATCAAGAAAACGGTTTATAAATATATGGGGTACATTCCCGAGAAGGATTCTTTTAATGAAATCATCGGAAAACCTTTGGATGTTCAGATGAGTTTTTTTAGTGAAAAATACGCAGTTGAAATGATTGATTATTATAGAAAGATATATTTAGAAAGACGAGATGAAGATACTAAGATTTTTACAGGCATTATAGAATTGTTAAAAGCGTTGGATGAAAGCGAAATAAAGATGGCTATTGTTTCTAATAAAGGTAGCCGAGGAATCGAACATGGTCTAGAAATGTTCAAAATGAAAAATTTCTTTGAATTGATTTTATCCGTAGCAGATGTGGAAAACAAGAAACCTCATCCTGAGGCTATTAATAAAGTTCTTAAAATCTGGAACATGAAAAAAGAAGAGGTTTTATTTGTAGGAGATAGTCATAACGATATTCTTGCAGCGAATAACGCTGGTGTTAAATCTGTCTTGGTCGGATGGTCTATTTTACCGATAGAACAATTTGAAAATTTGAAAATTGATTATATTATAGATGAACCAATGGAAATTATAACGATTATTTAATATTTTATATGAAATCGAGTCGAAAAAAGTCGTAAATTGTAGTTGAGAGAATATCCTTAACAAAGAATTTAATGTAATGAAGTTGACTAAATATGTCATAAGGAATATCATAACAGTATATAAATGTTTCGATTTGTTAATTAAATGTTTTTATTAACATTAATTATAAAAAAATAATGAGGGGGAAACATTAATGAGAAAAACATTATCACTTTTGTTAGTATTAGTATTGATGATGACTGCTTTAGCAGGATGTTCATCTACTGAACCGGCAGCTGAGGAAGAAGCAACGGTTACTGTTAGAGAATTATCATTTGCGACAGGCGGAACTTCAGGAACTTATTACCCACTTGGTGGAGCTATTGCATCAGTATGGAATGAAAGCATCGCTGATCTTAATGTAACTATTCAACCAGCTGGAGCATCTGTTGAAAATATCAATAGATTAGCTAGTGGTGAAGTAGATTTAGGACTTGCTATGAATAATGTCGCTGACAGTGCATATAATGGCGCTGGAGACAGTTTTCCAGAAGCACTTACAAACTTTTATGCTATCGGCGTAGTTTATCCAGAGGTTATGCATGTTGTTACTACTCAAAAGAGTGGAATTAAATCAATTGCTGATTTACAAGGCAAAAGAGTAAACCCAGGCCCTCCAGGATCTGGAACATATGTTACTGCAATGGAAATATTAAAAGCATTTGGCGTTACTGATTATGATTCAAACCCAGGTAGCTTTACTGATGCCGTTGCTGGAATGAAAGACGGTACTTTAGATGCAGCATTTGCTGTAATCGCTTTCCCTGGTTCTGCAGTAGTTGAAATGGGAATGGCAAGAGACGTTAAGATTCTTGAAATCGATGGACCAGATTTTGATGCTGTTCAAGAATTAGTACCTTTCGCAGCACCTTTCACTATTACTGGTGGAGCATATACAGGACAAGATGAAGATGCTATGACTATTGCACTTCAAGCTGTTTTATATTCAAATGATGAATTAACTGATGATGAAGCATATAATCTTACTAAAAATTTATATGAGAAAACTGAACAAATTACTGCTGGGCATGCTAGAGGAAGTCAAATTAGCATAGATACTGCATTAAACGGTATCACTACTCCTTTCCACCCAGGAGCAATCAAGTATTACAAAGAAGTAGGAATAATGGACTAGAAGTAATAAAATTAATATTTGTGCAAAAGCCGAGCTTAGGTTCGGCTTTTTCTTAAAGCAATATACAAAGGTGATTTAACAGTGGGAAAGAAAATTATTAGTAATGGTAAATTAAAGTTGTTTTTAGTAGTATCTGTGATTTTAATTATTTGGTTGGTTTTATCATTCATAAAAATCGATGTGTTTGAAATATTCATAGTAGATAAAGGCATCGATGAAAATAAAGTAATACTTCAGGTCGATAAAAATGAACAAGATTATTTTGATGTAAAATGGACTCATTCTGTAAGTTTAAGGCCTGTAATTGAAACATATAAAGTAAATGATGATTATACAATTTCTATAGAACAAATGATTTTTGATTCTTTTAGTGCGAATTTACCAGCTAGTCCTGATTATGATACGATTTGGGAATTTCACGATGAATATATTAGAGTATATAACTATGATGTAACATTTGATGCTGTACCGGTTGTCATTGGAAAAGTCGTGGCGAATCACTCTTTCATATATAATGATAAAGAAATATTTTTAAAAGATATTTATAAACCGGGTGGTTATGTAAATATTCGAGTTGTGAATAAATCAATATTAAATTTTTTAGTAAAGGGGATTGAGATATTTGTCAGAAATTAATTTAAAACAAACAATGACTAACGAAGAACAAATTAAAATGATGGCTAAGTACGACAGAGAGTTTTCTTATAGAAATGCTGCTGGATTTTTAAAGAAATTGATTTTCTTATTAGCTGTAACTTGGTCGTTGTTTCAAGTTTACACTGCAATGATGGGGGCGTTGCCTCCGACACAACAAAGATCGGCACATATTGGATTTGCGTTGATTTTGATATTTTTAATGTATCCAATGTTCAAGTCGGATAATTCGAATAAGGTAAAATGGTATGATTTTGTTTTTATAGCAGGAGCAATCGGAGTTGTTTCATATTTATTCATGAATTTTGCTCCACTATTAATGAGAGCTGGCGCATATAATACAACTGATATATGGGTTTCTGTTGTAGCTGTGATTATAGTTATCGAAGCGACAAGAAGAGTAGCTGGACCAGTTTTGATAAGTGTCGCAGGAGTTTTCCTACTATATGCATTTTTCGGAAATTACTTGCCTGGATTTTTCTCTCATGGAGGATATTCACTTGCAAGAATTGCAACATATGGATGGATTAGTTCAGAAGCAATTCTAGGAATACCTATTTCAGTGTCGGCAAGTTTTATTTTCTTGTTCTTATTGTTTGCTGCATACCTCAAGAAAACAGGAATTGGCGATTGGCTGACAGATTTGGCTTTGGCTGTTGCTGGTAGTTCTACTGGTGGACCTGCAAAAGCAGCTGTTATTGCGAGTGCCACTCAAGGAACTATTTCAGGTAGTTCGGTTGCCAATACAGTTGGAACGGGTTCTGTTACTATACCGCTTATGAAAAGTATCGGTTACAAATCAGAATTTTCAGCTGCTGTTGAAGCGGCGGCATCTACTGGTGGACAATTGATGCCTCCAGTAATGGGAGCTGCAGCGTTTATCATGACTGAGTTTACAGCGCTTCCTTATTTAACTATTGCACTTGGAGCTATGGTTCCTGCGATTTTATATTTTACCGGAATTTTTATCATGGTTCATTTGGAAGCTCAAAAACAAGGACTTAAAGGAATGCCGAAAGATAGATTACCAAGACTTAAAGTGCTTGCTAAAAAAGCTTATTTAAGTATACCGATATTTGTAATAGTTGGAATGTTGGCTTATGGTTATACACCGATGAGAGCTGCATTGTTCGGTATATATTCAACGATAATTGTTGGATTATTCCACGGAGTATATGATAAAGAAGCTAAATTTTCATTCAAAGAAATTGTTGAAGGACTTGAAGAAGGCGCAAAAAGTGCTCTTCCAGTTGTTATGGCATGTGCTAGTGCAGGTATCATAGTCGGCGTAGTTACATTGACTGGACTTGGAATTAAATTTGCACATGGTATAGTACAATTATCTGGCGGAAGTGTTATTTTAACAATGTTCTTTACGATGATAGCATCAATAATTCTAGGAATGGGCATGCCTACAACTGCCAACTACATCGTTCAAGCGACAATAGCAGCACCAGCACTTGTAACAGTCGGAGTTCCAATTTTGGGAGCGCATTTATTTGTATTCTATTTTGGAATTATAGCAGATATTACACCTCCAGTTGCATTAGCGGCTTTTGCAGGATCTGGTATTGCGAAATCCAATCCGTTTAGAACCGGGGTTCAGGCGTCGAAGCTGGCCTTTGCCGCCTATTTGGTACCGTTTGTATTTGCAACATCACCAGTACTGATACTGAATTTTGATCCTCAGTATTCAACTATTTTACTCGGTTCAAATATTATTACTTTCACTATTGTGTTTTCAACTGCAATCATGGGGATGTTTGCAATCGGCGGTTCAATTTCAGGGTTTATGTTTACTAAAATGAATAATATTCTTAGACCTTTTATGTTTGCAATAGGTATTGGACTGATTCAAACGAATTTCTTATATTCAATGATTAGTGTTGCATTGTTTGTAGTATTTATGTTATATCAAAAAAAATTAAGTAAAAATGATATAGTTGTTTAAAATCAAAATAGCTTGGGCCCTTTATATGGGGTTCAGGCTTTTTTTTTGTAAATAAATAATAAAAAATGAGTAGACAAAGGGGGTGGAGGGGTAAGAATACTATGGGAGGATTTGAGATGAAAATTATAATAAGAGACGAACTAAGGTTATATTTAAAAAAGAAAAACAGAAATATTATCAGTATAATGATTAGAAAAATTGAAAGTGGATGTGTCGGCTCTGTACAAGAATTGGATGTCAGGTATAATAAAGTACCAGAAGATGTTGAAAAATATAATCACTTTGAAATTGACGGGGTTGATGTATATGTAGTGAAGAATTTAAAAGCTAAAAACGATGAATTGACTTTATCTGTCAAAAGGTCGCCTTTATTCATAAAAGAACTGGATATCAAAGGAATAGAATTGAGATTATAATAAACTGTAGTTGGAAAATTACAGTTTATCAATATCCGTATGCATCTTTTAATAAAAGCACATGCATTCTATTTGGTGTTCTTTGTCTTTTTATCATTACAAAATCCGAACAAATTCGATCGGGACTATCACAATCAGAGCATATACCAGTTGAAGCGCATGGCGTTTTAAGATTGAGCCTTCTTGCGTTGGCTGGAGCTGTAAAATTCCTTAGCCTATTTTCTGCTTCATCGAGATTATTGACGATTTTATTGACTCCGACAATGACAATTACTTTTTTAGGGCCATACAACATGGCTGCCACACGGTTTCCGGTGCCATCGATATTATAAAGCACACCATCTGTTGTCAAAGCGTTGGTTGATGTAAAATATGCATCTGAATAGAATGAGTTGAGAAATATTTTTCTAATATCCTCAGGGTTTAATCCTTTTTCATATCGGTCCAATAATTTATAATCGCCATTTCTTAATAAATCTATTACCCCTGTCTCGAATAATGTCATAGAGCCACCTAGAGCTACTATATCATTTGGTGAAATCAGAGTTTTGATTGTTTTGTGAAGTTCTTCTAAATTGTCGATTATATGAGGGGTTATATTATTTTTTTTTAGATTTTCCGCAGTTTTAGTCAATCTTTTTTTAATAATAAAATCTGTATTTGCATCCATTTGATCATCTCCTATTGATAATTATACATGAATTCGAGAAGTTTGTTAAATAAAATCATATATTGGTATATAATATTATTAGAATAAAATTGAATTAGGAGGTATTGGCTTGGCTAAAAATATTTTTAGGAAAGAATTAAAAGATTTAAAACCATATATTCCTGGAAAACCTGTTGAAAAGGTTATGGAGGAATATGGTTTAACTGAGGTTGTTAAACTTGCTTCAAATGAAAATCCGTTGGGACCATCCAAATTGGCGATTGAAGCAATTATCGATGAAGCTCCTCATGTTAATATTTATCCTGATCCATCAGTAGATATGGTGAAAGAAAAGTTGATGCAAAACCACGGGTTCCCGAAAGAGCAAATCATTATAGGAAATGGTGGAGAAGAAATTATAAAAATGATTGCTATGACTTTTATTGATGAAGGCGATGAAGCTGTAATGGCGGATCCTACGTTTTCTCTTTATGATATTACTATAAGTCATATGGGAGGTGTTTCTAAAAAGATTCCTCTAAAGGATTTTGAGACTGACCTAGATGCGATGATAGAGGCTATCAATGAAAAAACAAAACTTGTCTATCTCTGCAATCCAAACAATCCGATTGGGAATATAACTACTAAAGATAAATTGGATAATTTTGTAGATAAAATTCCTGAAGATGTTGTTCTTGTACTGGATGAAGCATATTTTGAATATGCCAGGAGAAATATTGAATATCCAGATGGACTAGAAGTATTAAAAAGAAGACCGAATACAATAGTTTTAAGGACATTTGCTAAAATTGCCGGATTGGCAGGTCTTAGAATTGGATATGCTTTTTCAAGTGAAGAGATAATTACAGAAATGGCTAAGACCAAAGGTGTGTTTAATGTTAATAGAATAGCTCAAGTAGCAGCTGCGGCTGCAATGGATGATAAAGAACATATAAAAAACACTGTTGATTTAAGTTATGAATCGATAGGGTATATGACGGATTACTTCGAATCTAAAGGTTTAAATTATATCAAGACTAGTGCAAACTTCATATTTGTCGATTTAGGAATAGATTCAAAACAAGCATTCGTTGATTTACAGAAGAAAGGTATGATTATGAGACCTGGATTCATTTGGGGCTATGATACATGGGCGAGAATAAGCTCTGGAAGTATGGAAGACACTATAAAGTTCATGGCGGCGTTAGATGAGATTATAGGATAGTTGATGAGAGGAACTTAAAATAAGTTCCTCTCATTTTTTATGGTGATTACAAATTATATTTTCTAATCAATAAAGGGAAAAATCCAAGGCCATAAAAGCTTAACAAAGCGTATCTTAATACATCAAAATAATAATGTTCTGGTAATAGTATTTTAAATCCTTCCTTGATTGCTAAAAGTCCGATTAAACCGAATGCGATTCGCAGAATATTCTTTTTCAGATTTTTATGAATAGTAAAATTTGCATATTTCTTCTCGAAAGCAGTTCCGAAAAAATAACCAAAAGTAATACCATAAGCTATAGGATATCCACTTGTATTAAAATAAATGATGAAGGGTGAACCCAATAATAAAATTGATAATAACACAGCTTTATGATATTTGTTGATGTAGGAATAATAACTCAGCAATACAATTGTTAAACCTATTACGATGGCTCCGATTACGTCTTTCGGCCAATGAAGACCCAAATAAATTCTTGAAATGCCCACGAGTAGAATTAGGATTGTCGAAATTATATATACTGTTTTTTTTCTTGAAAATATGCACAATGATGCAAAGAGAGCGGTGACTGCTTGAGTATGACCACTTGGAAAAGAATATCCTGTCGCTGTATATGTTCTTAGGCTTTTTATACCATCAATACCTATTGGTCTAGCTGAATGAAAAAAATCTTTAAGTGCGGTGTTGATCAACAAACTGATAAAAAAACTATAGCCTATGAATTTACCTAGATTTTTATTTATAGTCCAATATAACACTACAAAAAATAATAGTATAAAAGTTTCTTCTCCCAGTATAGTAACTCCCTGAAAAAACAAATCTAAAAATGAATTAGAAAAGGATTGTATCCATTTGATAATTAATAATTCCATAATGTCCCCCTATGATACTCGAATTCAAAGAATTTTATAAAATAATTTTCAATTTCAATAAAATGGTATATAATTATTATAATAAAAAAGCAGGTGAAATCAATGTTCATAATAGGAATTTTTGGAGTAAGCAGCAAAGAAGAAGAAAAAAAGTTGAATTTTGAAATCGAGGATTGCTTGAATCCTACAATAATTATGCAATATCAGATGTTTCATTTCTTTTTCGTTCCAATTTTCAAATGGAATAGAAAACATTTTGTAAAATGTGATAATTCTAAGTTGATAGAATTGAACGATGTTGTTGGACAGGAAGTATGGAAAGGGATAAGGGATAGCGTGTCATATTGGGATTATAGAGTTGTATATGAAGAAAGAAAATGTTTGAATTGTGGATTTGTGTTAAATGATGAATATGATTATTGTCCAAAATGCGGAACGAAAACTAAGTAGACAAGGTGTTTTTCATGAAAGAATATATTATTGAAGAAAAACTGAAAATCAATGAAAGTAAAATTTTGAAGTGTCATTCAGCGGTATGTATTTTGCCTATTATTGAAAATGGCGATATTTTAATGATTTCTAAAATGATAAACAAACTCGAAGGCTGGGATTTGGAACTACCGAAAGGTGATGTTCAATATAAAGAAATACCTAAAGAAGCAGCAATCAGAGTTTTATTAACTGAAACAGGAATGTTTACTAATAAAATAGAACCTATAGGAATATATAACCCTAAAGGTTCTAGCATAGATATTATCTACTTGTTTGTAGCGACTGAATTAATGGATATAAAAACTAATTTTACATTTACAACTGATACGCATATTGTTACTTTATCTCCTGAACGATTGAGTGAATTGATAAGAGATGGTGTCTTTACACAAGAATCTGGAATTAAAGCATTTACAAAATTTTATTTTTCAGTTCTATGAATGATAAATAATCCTTCTGAGAAAAAAGCACAAATATGATTTCTGCATAGTGATTATTGCTGATAATAAAATCGTTGACGGCCTCAAGAGCTATTGTTGAAGCTTCTTCGAAAGGGTATCCATAGATTCCAGTGGATATTGATGGAAAAGCAATGGATTTAACATTATATCCAGTTCCGAGTTGCAGTGAATTGTAATAAGCGTTGTAGAGCAGTTTTTGCTGCTCGTTGTTATTTTTTGAATAAACTGGTCCGACGGTATGGATGATATAGTTGGCTTCTAAATTACCTGCTGAGGTGATAACGGCCTCGCCGGTATTGCAGTAACCTATTTTGCGACATTCTTCTTTAATGGTGGGACCTGCAGCTTTGTGAATGGCTCCGTCGACCCCGCCGCCACCTCTTAGATGATTATTTGCGGCGTTGACGATGATATCTGCATTTATTCGTGTAATATCGCCTTTAACGATTTTTATCTGAGTATTCATATCTCAAAACTCCTCCGACAAAAGTTTTTAAAACCTTCATATTTAATAAGTTCTCTGGAGCTATGGTAAATGGATTTTGATCTAAAATAATAAAATCTGCTAAGAAGTTATTCTCGATCATTCCTTTTCTCGACTCGTCATAAGAAGCATATGCTGAATCTACAGTATAATGCTTGATAGCGTTATATAGAGATATTGATTCATCGGGTCGCCATCCATTTTTAGGAAAGCCCTGGCGATCCTTTCTTGTTGTAGAACTGTATATACCAAAGAAAGGATTTACAGGTTCTACAGGAGAATCTGTTCCGAAAGCGATTGTCAGCCCTAAGTTTTCAAGGGTTTTATAATTATACGAGTACTTGACTCTTTCTTTGCCCAGCCTGTTTTCGGCAATGTGCATGTCGTAGTTTAAAAATACTGGTTGTATGTGCAAAACAGGATTTTGCCTTGCTAATTCTTTTAATAACGGTTTGCTTGTCACCTGGCAATGAACTATGCTGTGTCGTGCCTTTTTGCCATTTAGAGATTCTAACGCATTTTTTAACATTTGATCTCCTATTGAGTGAATGGCGACGTCGATTTTTCTTTCATGACTAAGACTAACGATGTTGTTTAATTCGTCTTGAGAGAAATTCAAAATGCCTACTGAATCTTTTGAATCATGATAGGGTTCTGTTAATTTTGCGGTGCGAGCACCCAATGAGCCATCTCCCAATATCTTTATCGGGCCATATCTAAAAAAACTGTTTTTCTCTTTGTCTTGCCTATAATTCGGAATGTATTTCATATAATTATCATAAGCAGCAAAATTAGATTGTTCATATACTCTGATATTTAAATTCATATCCTCAAATGTTTCAAAAACCAACTTGTGTTGATCTTCATTTACAGCTGATAAATCATCTGATTGAACAGAAGTGATTCCATTTTTCAATAATTCGTCACTTGCATCTTCAAGATACTTTTGAATATCTTTTTTATTTACCTTTGGAAGAATTGATTTAACTTTTTCCATTTCAGATTCTTTGAATATACCATTTTCATTATAAGTATTTGATAATTTCATAGCTGCGCTGTTAGCGACAAGAAGATGGCCGCAAATCCTTGTCAAGATTACGGGTTTTGTCTTTGACACTTCATCGAGATCTTCTTTTGTAAGAAGCCTATTCTCTTCAAAATGATCCTGGTTCCACCCTCTACCATAAACAATTTCATGAGTTTTGGAATACTCTGAAGCTCTAGCCTTGATTTCTTCGATGGATGTAGTGTCTGACAAATCAAGTTGGTTCAAGTTCATGCCAAGTCCAAGCATATGCATATGAGAATCATTGAATCCTGGAAGAACGGTTTTTCCTTTAAGGTTCACAGTGGGCATGTCAATAAAAATTTCATTAATCTCTTTGTTTGTACCGACAGCTATTATTCTATCCTTATCTATTACAAAAGCTTCAACTATGTCGCTTTCCGTTTGCATGGTAATGATGTTTCCGTTAATGAATTTAAGCATTATAATCCCTCCTGAAGATGCTCATTATAATATCATCGTGATATTCGCCATTTCTGAATAATTTTTCTTTCAAATTCACATTTTTCATAGCTTCGAATATCTTTTTCAAGATCCTATCCTTTTTGGTAGTGAGTTATTGACCTGTAGATGTAAATGGCAAAGGTATAGTAGGGGTAAGATTTAAAAGCACTTTTTGTGAATTGATAAGTTCCAATATTTTTTGAGGGTTGTCATTTGAATCGTGTGTTTTGAGTTTTACAAGTTTTTCCTCTAACATGATTAATATCAACTCCTTTTAAATTAAGTATAGAGAAAATATAAAAATAGGTAAAGGAAATATTAGATTTAATTATTCACTACATTGCTATACAAGGTAGTTTGTGGTACGATTAAAATGATTATAAAAGGTTGTGATTGTGTGAATATTCAGTTTAAAAAAGGTGTTTTGGAATTATGCGTATTCGCTATTTTAGAAAATGGTGATTGTTATGGTTACGAACTGGTTAATAAGATTTCTGAGAATATAACAATTTCAGAAGGAACGATTTACCCGCTTCTCAGACGTTTGACAAAAGAGGGGTATTTTACAACGTATTTAGTTGAGTCTTCTGAAGGACCACCTCGCAAATATTATAAAATAACGGATGAAGGCTTAGAAGTATATAAAAATTTAAAAAATCAATGGCTTAACTTTGTAGAGGGAGTTAATCATGTTATTGAAAGAGGTGATGACCTTGAATAAAAAGAATTTATCAATATGCTGAAAAAAGGGTTGTCAGGGTTGGAAAAAGAAGAAAGAAAAGATATTTTAATTGATTATGAAATTCACTTCGCTGAAAGAATGAAAGAGGGAAAGTCTGAAGAACAGATATGTGAAGATTTAGGTTCCCCTAAGGAAATTGGGAAACTATATAAAGCGAATGCTCTTATAGATGTGGCTGATAAGAATGTATCGACCGATAATATTATAAAAGCTGTCATGGCATCAATCGGGCTTGGCCTTTTTAACCTGGTTTTAGTACTAGGGCCGTTTTTAGGTTTGTTAGGTGTCGTTATAGCGATATTTGCTATAAGCGTTGCATTGGTGACATCAGGCATGGTGATTTTCATAGATTCAATTATAATGCCGCTGAATTTTTTGTATTTATATTTACCGAG
>JAYENG010000112.1:0-2352 GCA_034721975.1 Bacillota bacterium | reverse complement strand
TAAAACCCCAACTTTGCTCATGAGATAGTGCCAGACTTTTGATGCTGTTACTGCATAGGCCTGAATTAAGCCTTCCTTCTTATCTAAAAAAACATAGGCTGCTATGATAAATAGACCCATCAGACTACCATTGTAGGTCAAAAATACTGGAAGAATATTTTGCCTATTATCCAAAATAACAGGGTTATCTTCAATATTTATTACCGTCTGTCGATCCATATGCCTGTCTATAAATTTGATATTGACGATATCATTATGAAGCATCATATATAAATTTCTCAATCTGCTAGACTCATATCCCTGAAGATAGTATTTATAATCGAGTCCTCCATCTTTTCCTACTATAATCTCTACTCCAACTTCGTTATCTTCTTCTGCAAGCTTAATAACAGCTTCACGACTATCGACAAAGTATATATTCCGGGTATCCGTTACAAACAGATCAGCACCGTAAACTTCGCCATCTACTTTGATTTCAATCTGCTCATACTCTTCATCCTCATCTTCTTCATCGAGTATGCCTCTATAAATTAGTTCAATATAATCGGAAGGAAGGTCTCCTGCATAAAGATATTCATCTGTTCTGCTGTCTGTATGCTTTGGTACAACAATAATAAGAATCATTAAGAGGATAACAGCCATACCAATTTCAATGTAGAAATACCAGGTTTTAGAAGACAATTGAAGTTCTTTTACAAAGCTATGCCATAATTTCATTTTAAACAAGCTCCCTTCCTGTAACCTTGATGAAGATTTCCTCTAAGGTTGCCTCCTTTGTATGCATTGTCTGGATTTCATAATAATCCATTATTTCCTTCAGTCTTTCGATATCATCCTTTTTGATGAATGATAACGATTCTTTTATGACTTCTTTTCCGTTTTGATATTCAACTTCGACAAATTTCTCACCATATTGGAGTTTAAGATTCTTAGGAGAATCAACCAATTTTAGTTCTCCATCTACGATAAAACCCACTCTGTCACAAAGTTCATCTGCAATATACATATTATGCGTCGTTAGGAATATCGTAACCCCTTTTTTATTCTGTTCCTTGATAATCTCTTTTATTTCTGAAGCAATCGCAGGATCTAGCCCTGTCGTTGGCTCATCTAAAAACCAAACTGTCGGATTGTTTATCATAGATCTTGCAAACGTCAGACGATGTTTCATCCCTTTAGAGTATTCTCCAGCCTTGATATCTGCCTTATCCCCCAAGCCCACAAGTTCTAAAAGTTCTTCTGGAGTTCGTGTTTCAACATCGAAAAGCTTTCTATAGAAATCCAAATTTTCTTTACCAGTCATCTTACTGTAGACATTGGACTGTTCAAAAGACATGCCAATTTTATTGAACATCTCATTTTTGATATGCTTAATATCATATCCAGCAACAGTTACTACACCTTTTTGGAGCTGCAAAAGTCCTGTTAAAATTGCTTGCGTTGTCGACTTTCCTGCGCCAGATGGACCTAAAAATCCAAAAACTTCACCTTCTTGAATTTCAAAGCTTACATTCTTGACTGCATATTTTTCATCATTTGAATAGGAATGATACAAATTACTCACACTAATCATTTTCCAGCACCCCTTCCTTGCAAAACGCCTGTCTTAAAATATCCATGTATACATCCATTCCCGATATAATCTCGGAATAGTCCATTTTATTTCCAGTTTTTCTCATAATTTCCATTTGCTCTTCCGCATATTTTTCTAAAGTCCACTGAATAATCCGAATGACCATTCTAGAATCCATATGATCTTTGAACCTATTCATATTAATATTCTTTGTATAAACTTGATGATAGATATCTGGAATCAGATTCTCGGCCATTGCTTTGATTTCATTCATAGATTTTCGCTCATAAATTACCTTACCAAAGGTCTCAATTCCAGGATACTTGGCAATCACGCCCATCTTGATGATGGCAATCTGTTTAATTCGATTGAAGATATCTGTCTCATTCCAATCAATTTTTTCAAGTATCACATCCATCATCTTTTGAATCACAAACTTCTCAAGATAATCGTATAATTCTTGCTTGCTCTTAAAGTAGTGAAAGAGCAGTCCTTTGGAAATTCCTGCATTTTTGACGATATTGTTGGTTGAAGCCTTATCATAGCTGTTACTGCCAAATTCATCCAGTGCACTATTAATGATTCGGTCTCGCTTATCAGAATCAAGTTTTTTTAAGATTTCTTCCAATTAAACCACCTCCACTGACCACTTTGGTCAATTCCATCGTATCACACATTGACCCTTTTGGTCAATAGAAAATAAGAGCTATATTATTTGCTTTTTTATCACCAATTATTTTGTTTTTTTCTCTCCATACTGGATATATATATACCCAGTA
>JAYENG010000111.1:0-2363 GCA_034721975.1 Bacillota bacterium | reverse complement strand
AGTAACATTGGCTCATAAAGCCAATATTCTAAAGATGACAGATGGGTTATTTTTGGAAATCGGCAGGGAAACATCCGAAAAATATAAAATTCCACTAGAGGAAATCATCATAGACAACATGTGTATGCAGATGGTAATGAACCCATCGCAATTCGACCTCATCGTCACCATGAATCTTTACGGCGATATACTCTCCGATCTCGGCGCGGGTTTAGTCGGCGGATTAGGGCTTATTCCCAGCGCAAACATAGGCGATGAAATAGCCATGTTTGAAGCTGTCCACGGAAGCGCTCCCGATATAGCGGGTGAAAATTTAGCAAATCCCATCGCCATCACCCTGTCGGCCGCAATGATGCTTCGGCATTTAGGAGAAACAAAAGCTGCAAAGTCGATTGAAGAATCTATTGACAAAGTGCTGCTTAAAGGTGAAATCAGAACTAAAGATTTAGGCGGCGATAATACAACCACAGAAATGAAAGATGCAATCATAAAAGAAATGAAGGTGAAATGCTAATATGGAAGCAAATAAATTCATTTGCGAACACACTCAAATCACAGAGAAGAACAATACTATTTGTCCTGAATTCTACAAAAAATACAATTTAAAATATGGTCTTAGAAACGAAACCGGTACTGGAGTAAAGGTGGGAATAACTAAAATCAGCAGTGTATTGGGGTATGTTTTTGAAGACGGTGTTAAAAAACCTATCGACGGCAAATTATTTTACAGGGGAATAGAACTAAACGATATCACAAACGGATATTCAAAAGACAATCGAAATGGATTTGAGGAGACCGTTTACTTATTGCTCTTTGGAAAATTACCGACAGAGGATGAATTGTCAGCCTTTAATGAAGTATTGGATCAGCAAAGAGAACTTCCTAGTGGATTTACTGAAAACATGATATTGAAAATACCCTCAAGTGATATCATGAACAAACTTCAAAGAAGCATCTTGGTACTTTATTCTCATGATAATAATCCTGATGACCTTGAGATAAAAAACGTTTTAATGCAAAGCCTTAAATTAATTGCAAAATTTCCTACTATAATATCATACGGATACCAAGCCAAGGCACATTACTTCGATGATAAAAGCTTATTTATCCATTCTCCAAAAAAAGGTTTGAGAACCGCAAAGAACATACTGCATATGATAAGGCATGACAATAAATATACTAAAACCGAAGCGGAAATTCTCGATTTATGTCTCTTGCTTCATGCGGATCACGGAGGAGGAAACAACTCAGCTTTTGCAACCCATGTAGTAACTTCTAGCGGAACCGATACTTACTCTGCAATCGCCTCTGCGGTAGGATGTCTTAAAGGACCGAAACACGGGGGAGCAAATATAAAAGTCAGAGAAATGATAGAAGACATCAAAGCCAATTGCGATTATAAGGATATGGATTCTTTAAATTCTTACCTTAGGAAGATTATAAATAAAGAAGTATTCGACAAAAAAGGTCTTGTCTACGGTATGGGACACGCCGTTTACACTTATTCAGATCCAAGGGCTGTGATTTTAAAAAAGAAAGCTATCGAACTAGCTATTGAAAAAAAACGCGTCGACGAGTTTGAACTCTACAAAAATATAGAACAGCTTACTAAAGAACTTATTCAAAAAAGCAAAGGTCCTAACTCAATAATTTGCGCCAACGTAGACTTGTATTCTGGATTTGTCTATGAAATGCTGGATATACCTAGAGAACTTTATACTCCAATCTTTGCTGTCGCAAGGGTCGCAGGTTGGTGCGCACACAGAATCGAGCAATTGGTTTCTGATAAAAAAATCATCAGACCGGCTTATCAAAATGTCAGTGTTCCTAAAAAATATATTCCTTTGAACGAAAGATAGAAGCTAAATTAATGGCTTCTATCTCTTTTTGTGCTATTATTAAAATAAGAAATATTATCAAAGGTGGTTTGTATGAAAAATTCTGATATTCTAAACGACGCTGCATTAGATATACTCTCCTCAATAGAGGAAGGTGTACATATTGTCGATGAGAATGGATTCACTCAAATATATAATAATGCAATGTCTGAGATCGAAGGTCTTGAAAAGACTATGGTTGTAGGAAGACATCTGTTGGATGTCTATCCAGAATGGACAAAAGAAAATTCTACAATTCTTACAGTGCTGAATACAGATAAACCGATATTGAATAGAGAACAATCATACTTAAATTTCAAAGGTAAAAGAATCACTACGATCAACTCTACTTATCCGATTTATAGAGATGGAATTCTAGTGGGTGCCGTGGAAATTTCTAAAAACAACACCTATGTAAGCCATATGTCTGAAAAAATTGTCGAATTGCAACAAAGACTTTTAAAAGACAAAAAAAAGAAAGATAGC
>JAYENG010000110.1:0-2367 GCA_034721975.1 Bacillota bacterium | reverse complement strand
ATGAACAATAATACTAACAATCTCTTCATATAAATTCTTCCCCCTCTTTTAATACATTATATTATTTATTCTTTATCAATCTCAACCCAGAACACTACACCTTCATCTAGGTTTTCTACTCCGTATTCAAAATCATGGAGTTCGCATATCCTTCTTACGATAGCTAATCCCAGACCGGTCCCTCCGTATTCTCTGGTTCTGGCTTTATCTATCTTATAAAAGGCGTTCCATATTTCATTCAGTTTCTCTTTAGGTATATTGTCCCCCGAATTGAATATTCTGAATTGATAAGATGCATCCATTTCCACTAGATCAATCGTTATCCGATTTTCATCTTTTACATGATTAAGTGAATTTGATATATAGTTTCTAATGACATGCTCAATTTTATCTTTATCTGCCATCACTTTTGCTGTTACCAAGTTGTTTATAGTTACATTTATTTTTTTATCTTTAATCATTTTGTTGTACTTGAATAGCACCTCATCTATCATGGATGCTAAATCAAATGAAGTCAGATTCAGGTTTGTAAAACTATTTTCCAATTCAGATAGATTCAACAGGTCCTTTACCATTCTATCCATATGTTCCGATTCAGCAATGATGACATCCAAATAATGTTGTTTTTGCTCGATATCATTCTCTTCCATATCTTTTAATCCGTTGGCATACCCTTGTATGATTGCAACTGGTGTTTTTAATTCATGAGAAGCACTTGAAACAAACTCTTCTCTCATTTTTTCGGATTTTTCAATAGCACTGATATCTTCTTTTAGTCTTTCATTGGCATTTCCGAGTTGACTTATCGTGTTTTTAAGCTTGGTCGATAGCTGGTTAAAACTCTTACCGAGGGCACCAATTTCATCTTCTCTATTTTCTTTATAGTAATCGTTGAATTTTAAATCGATCATATTCTTTGCAACAGAATTCAACTTGATAATCGGCTTTGAAATTCTCTGTGCTAAATAAATCGAAAAAAATGCTCCTATTAAAAACAATATACCGCTTAAAAGCAAAAAGAATTTTTGAGCAATCAATACAGAATCACTGATAGCTGTCTTTGGAACATCGATGATCATAAATTTAGATCCATCCAAAATAAATGCCAACGAGAAAAACTCGCTATTAAGTCTGTCGTTATAAGTATCAATCAATTCATATCCATCTTTTAATACAACAGAATAATCGTGAAAAGCAAAAGAAACAAAATTTGTAGCAGCTATACTCGGTTTTGAATTTGCTCCACTTGTAGATGCTCTTCCAAAACCTCTACCTGATGTAAAAAAAGGATTGCTGATGATTTCTTCATTTTTATAATCATAAATCAGATAAATGGCTCCTAATTTATCACTTTCCTTTTCTACTTCAGAATAAAAAAGTTCTTGATCTTGATAATAAACATTTTTTAAGTATTCAGCACTTTTTATAAGATTGTTTCTCTTCATCGATTCATAATAATCATCCATGAAATAAAAACTGAAAATCATTCCGATAACCATGAAAGCGATTACTAAAAATGCCATGGAAGTGAATATTTTGAACCTGATTGAATTTGTAAATTTCACTTTCAATTTTCCACCTCGAAACGATAACCATAACCTCTTACCGTCTGCACTAGATTGGATTGATCCTCAAGCTTGATTCTAAGTCTTTTTATATGGGTATCCACAGTTCTCAAATCACCGAAATAGTCGAAACCCCATACATTGTCGAGTATCTGATTACGACTCAGTGCACTTCCTTTGTTTTCAGCCAAATATATCAAAAGGTCGTACTCTTTAGGACTGAGCTCGATAGTTCTATCGCTGATCATGATTTTCCTGGCTGTAATGTCTATTGTCAACTTATTGAATTCAATCAATTCATTGTCTTTGCCTGCTTCATCATTTTTCAGATGGGCTCTTACTCTGGCCATCAAAATATTCGGTTTGAACGGTTTAGTGATATAATCGTTCGCTCCGATTTCGAATCCATAGAGTTCATCGGTATCTTGGCTTCTAGCAGTCAGCATGATGACAGGGACATCGGAACTTTTCCTGATCTCCTTAAGAACTGTCCAACCATCATAATTAGGCATCATCACATCTAAAAGAATCAAATCGATATCATCATTTTTATAATATTCATTTAATCCTTCTTTTCCATCAGAAGCCTCGATCACTTCATGATTATCTTTAAACAAATAATCTTTTATTAGATTTCTAAGTAAAACTTCATCATCGACAACTAAAATCTTCGCCATATTTTCCCCTACTCCCAAGTAACTTTATTTCTTCCAGAATTTTTACTTTTATATAAGTTTTTATCAGTTTTTTTAATCCAGTCCGTCATCTCTATTTCTTCATCATATTCTTTCATGCCAAAACT
>JAYENG010000109.1:0-13986 GCA_034721975.1 Bacillota bacterium | reverse complement strand
ATAATATAATATTAGCTACAGCGAGCTTAGGTGGTATGGGACTCTTGTTTGGAGCGGGTCTTGCCTATACTTCTCAAAAATTTGCTTTTCCCGCAATAACAGCATTAGAAAATCCGTCACAGCCAGGATATCCACAAGCTCCACAATTCGCGCCTGGAAGAGCTTCTCTAATTTTTAAAGCTCTTGGATCTATTTCCACAGCAAATTTTTGAGAAGTATAGGCAAGACCCGCTCCAAACAAGAGTCCCATACCACCTAAGCTCGCTGTAGCTAATATTATATTATTGATATCCAAATTATTTCACTCCTCTACACTAGTCCTGTAAATCCTAAGAATGCAATAGACATCAAGCCTGCAGTAATTAAAGCAATAGGGAATCCTTTAAAAGGTCCCGGTACATCCGCAATCTCAAGTTTCTCTCTAATACCGGCAAACAGCACAATAGCTAATGAAAAACCGACTGCCGCCGCTACTGAATGCGCTATCGTCTGTAATAAATTAAATTCATATTGAATATTTAAAAGTGCCAAACCTAATACTGCACAGTTTGTTGTAATAAGTGGTAAAAACACACCGAGTGCTTGATAAAGAGTTGGTGAAGTTTTTTGAAGTACTATTTCAACAAATTGTACTAGTGAAGCAATTACTAAAATAAATGCTACGATTTTCAAGTATTCTAAGCTTAATGGAACTAAAATAAAGCTATGAATAAAATATGTGAGAATTCCCGCCAATGTCATAACAAAAGTTACGGCCATTCCCATTCCAAATGCTGTTTCAACTTGTTTAGAAACACCTAGGAATGGACAGATTCCTAAAAATCTAGATAAAACAAAGTTATTTACAAATATCGCACTGATGACTATTACAAAAATACTTGCATTTTCCATTTCCTAACCTCCTAAACAGTTTTTCTTTCACCTAATTTATTATTGATAGCTAATAAAATACCTAAAGCAATGAAAGCTCCTGGAGGTAAAATCATGATAAGTGCCGGCTTATACGCCGCACCAAATAATGTAATACCAAAAATACTTCCTGCTCCAAGAATCTCTCTTATACCTCCTAATAAAGTCAACGCCAATGTAAATCCAACGCCCATTCCAATACCGTCAAGTAATGAATTAAACACATTATTTTTAAATGCAAAGGCTTCAGCTCTTGCTAAGATTATACAGTTAACAACAATAAGCGGTATAAATAATCCCAATGCATTATATAAATCTACAAAATAGCCTTCCAAAACCATTTCAATAATTGTAACGAAACTAGCAATGACAACAATAAATGCTGGAATTCTTATCTTGCTTGGAATTATCTTTCTAAGCAATGAAATTACGACATTCGATGCCGCTAAAACAGCTGTCGTAGCAAGTCCCATACCTAATCCATTAATAGCAGAAGTCGTAACGGCTAGTGTTGGACACATTCCTAATAATTGCACAAATATAGGATTTTCTTTTATTAAACCATTTGTTAATTTTTTAATATCCAATCATTTCACCCCCACTACTTATTCAATACATCATAAACTTCGTTAATGAAGTTTACACCATCAGTAACAGCTCTAGAAGTTATAGTAGCTCCAGAAATCGCTAAAATTTCATTGTCGCCAGGTACAGTCTTACTCACACCGACAGGCGTAGTTATAGCTAATCCTTCATATTGTGTATAAAACTCTGGCAAAGTTGCATTTGCACCAAGTCCAGGTGTTTCCTGATGATTACCGATACGAAGTCCGGTAATTGTTCCATCGGTCGATATACCTGTTACAACATCGATGTTGCCACTAAATCCAGTCGGTTTTGTTTTTAATACATATCCAACAGTATTTCCACCTTGCATTGCAAAGTATACATCTGCAATCGCAGGGTTGATTTCTTGCAACTCAGCTAATTTTTCATCTGTGAATTTTTCAAATGCATCAGCATCAGGAAAAACTTCTTTTCTCGCAATTTCATCTGCGATTTTTCTTTGTTCTGTTATTTGATCGATAGTTAAATCATATGTCACACCTAATAAAGCTGCGGCAATAGAACTAATTAAAAATAATATCAATCCAAGTCTTGCTATTTCCTTCACTTTTTAGCACCCCCAAATACTCTTGGAGCTGTATATCTCTCGATAATCGGTGTCACAATATTCATCAGCAAAATTGAAAATTGAACACCCTCAGGGTAGCCCCCATAAAATCTGATCAGCGTTGTCAATAGACCCGCACCCACTGCAAAAACAATCTGTCCTTTTGCTGTTATTGGAGATGATGAATAATCTGTTGCCATGTATATAGCACCTAACATCAATCCCCCGACGAATATTGAATATATTGAATCGTAGATATTGAATCCACCTAATATAAATGTCGTAACCAACACAGTTCCAATGTAAAAAGCAGGTATTCTATAAGTTATAACACCTCTGTAAAGCAAATACAGTCCACCCAAAATCAACAGTACTGCAGATGTTTCGCCCAAACTACCGCCGATATTACCGACAAAAGCATCCATCAATGAGGGCAATTGTGCCGTAGAACCTTCTTTCATTATTCCAAGAGGCGTTGCAGTACTCACTGCGTCTGCTCCTGGAGCAACCCAACTTGTCATTTCAACCGGCCATGATGTAACTAGGAAAACCCTTGCTGCTAATGCAGGGTTCATGAAGTTACTTCCGATACCGCCAAATGCATGTTTAACAATAGCTATTGCAAATATTGCTCCGATTACAGGAATCCACCAAGGTGCACTCGCAGGTAAATTCATCGCTAACAGTAAACCTGTTATAACAGCGCTCCAGTCGTTAATAGTCACTTTTTTCTTTCTCAGTTTTTGAATTCCAGCTTCGGTTACAATAGCAGTACCTATAGATAAAATCATAATAATTGCAGCATTAATACCAAAGAAATAAATACCAGCAAGAGCGGCAGGTAATAATGCAATAACAACATCTCTCATAATTGAACTTACAGAATCTTTCGATCTAATATGAGGCGATGATGAGACTCTTAACATTTTTTCCATCTCTATACCTCCTATTATTTAGTTTTTCTTCTTTGTGCCAAGATTTCGCGTTTAGCTAGTCTTATAGATTCCAATAACGGTCTCTTTGAAGGACATACAAAAGAACATGTTCCACATTCAATACAATCCATAGCATTGTATTTTTCAGCCATTTCCATGTTATTAATCAATGCATACGCACTTATATAAGATGGTTGTAAAAACGATGGACATGTTTCAACACACTTTCCACATTTAATACATTGGCTTTCTTCAGGAATTCTAGCTTCTTCTTCAGTAAATACTAAAATACCCGATGTAGTTTTTATAGAAGGAATCTGATCTGTATAAGTAGCAATACCCATCATCGGTCCACCAATAATAAGTTTTCCAATGTTTTCTTCATAGCCACCACATTGATCAACAATTTCACTAATCATAGTGCCAACTTTTATTTTAATATTCTTAGGTTCTTTAATTCCTTTTCCAGTAACAGTACAAATTCTATCGATCAACGGCATTCCAGTTTTAATGGCAGTAGCTACAGCAGCAGCAGTTGAAACGTTATTTACAACAGCGCCCGCTTCCATAGGTAATCCGCCAGATGGAACTTCTCTACCTGTAACAGCATTGATCAATTGTTTTTCAGCACCTTGAGGGTATTTAGTTCTCAACCCGACTATTTTAATACCCGGATTACCCTTTGCAGCTTCTTTCATAACCTTGATAGCTTCAGGTTTATTATCCTCGATTCCGATATAACCTTCTTTAAGGTCGAACACCTTCATAAATGCTTCCAATCCAAATATGATATCGCTTGAATTTTCAAGCATTAATCGATAATCATTTGTAAGATACGGTTCACATTCTGCACCATTTAAAATAACAACGTCAATTTTTTTGTCCGGTGGTGGAGATAATTTAACATGTGTAGGAAATCCAGCACCACCCATGCCGACGATTCCAGCTTCCTTAATTATTTCAATAATTTCTTTTGCAGATAAATCATCTAATTCACCTTTTGGTTTTACACTCTCGTGCGCTTCATTTTTCATATCATTTTCAATTGATACAGTTAAAGCACTTCCCCCTAGAATCGCATGGTTCTTAACAGCTTTTACAACACCAGATACACTTGAATGTATTGACGCTGAAACAAACCCGCCAGCTTCACCTATTTTTTGCCCTAGCTTGACTTCATCTCCCACTTTTACAAGCGGAGTAGCCGGTGCGCCAATATGTTGGCGAAGAGTAATATGAACCTTTTCTGGTTCAACTGCGATCACTACGGGCTTATCTTCTGTGTATTCCTTTGAATGTGGAGGATGAATGCCACCTTTAAAAGACAGTAAACCCATTGATATTTCACCCCTTAAATTTAAATAATATAATATAATGTATACAAAAACAAGAAATCCTCATATACTATATCATTGTACTATAATAAGGATTTCTGTCAATCGAAAAGAAAGTTAATAATTTAACAATTAACAATTTATTCATAAACATTAAAAATTCTTTGTAAAAGATTTATATATTCTTTATTGAAGTTGCTGAAAGTTGAATGGTTTTTCTGCGATATCGCCAAAGCATCTTGAATAATAGTTACAAATTCATCACCAAACGAATTATTCCAAACTTCTCTATCCAATAATTGAACAAACCTATCATTTATAGTGTTTCTCAGCGACTTCGTGCTTTCTTCATTTATTATCTTGCTTGCCATGTCATCAAACAAACCAAGGACACTGTAGAATTCGCTGACAGTATCTCTTAGCAAATCAATTTCTATCTCTTTATCACTTTTTACTTCTATTGTCTTTTCCGGTATTACTCCTGATGTGATAAAAGCATCACCAACTATTTCTTTCGCATCATCTAAAACCGATTCAATATTATTATTTCCAAAATATGCCGAGTAAACAACTTTATATAGACCATCTTTTTTAAATACAAAAGCACTTATATTTTCACTTTGTATGAAAGTATCAGCATTTTCTTTAGAACCTATACTGGCCAACTGAACCATAGATAATGTCAATTCATCAAGAGTCAATTGATATGTATATTCATTGGATTCGTTTTCTTTTGGAATATCTTCCTCTACTGCCGGTTCCTCTATTACAAGATTGTTCCCAGAAGAATTAATACTTAAAAGTATATACTTTGTTCCAAAGTACCCAATTAAAGGTGCTGAAAATATTAATACTACAACTACTATTAACGATTTTGTCGATTTCTTCAATTATACTCACCTCTTCGCAATTAATTATAGCATAAAAAATCTATCAAAAAAACTAAAAAAGCCTCTTTTAGAGACTCTTGGTGCGAGAGGCGGGATTCGAACCCGCACGATCATAAGAACGCTACCCCCTCAAGGTAGTGCGTCTGCCAGTTCCGCCACTCTCGCGTGTGCAAAGCCAATTATATATTTATGACTTTGTCTTGTCAAGTCCCATAACATTTAAGATTTCATTAATTTCATTATACAGATCTTCTGTTTCCGAATTGTTCATTATAACTATATCCGCTTTTTTAATTTTACTTTCATAACTTCCTTGAGAGTTAATTCGATTCAAGGCATTCGATTTATCGATATCATCTCTTTTCATCAACCGATCGAGTTGAATATCATCATCTAGAGCAACACACCACACTTCATCAACTATTTTATCTAAGTCGGTTTCATATAATAGTGCTGCATCAATGAAAACAATTTGTTCTATTGAATTTCTAATTTTATTTAATATTTCATTTCTTATTAAAGGATGAAGTAAATTATTTAATTCACTCAGTTTATTCTCATCAGAAAAAACTATGGAGCCAAGTTTTTTTCTATTCAAACTTCCGTCTTCATTCAATATTTCTTTTCCAAAATTCTCAACAACTAAAATCAATCCTTTAGAACCAACCTCGACTATTTCTCTTGCTACCAAATCTGCATCAATTACTTTATACCCTTTTTCTATCAAATACTTTGAAACCGTCGATTTTCCAGAAGCAATATTTCCTGTCAATCCAATAATTTTTCTATTTGGTTTCATACCAATTGTCACCTACATTCATATCAACTGTCAAAGGTATAGAAAGCTTAACAGCATTTTCCATATTTCTCTTGACGATATCTTTAACAATTTCAATTTCATTTTCTATTGCATCTACAATCAGCTCATCATGCACTTGTAAAATCAGTTTTGAATTTAAATTTCTCTCTTTCAATTCTTTATATACCTTGATCATAGCTATTTTTATAATATCAGCAGCACTACCTTGAATTGGTGTATTCATAGCAGTTCTCTCCGCAAAACTACGTCTCATGAAATTATTTGCATTGATTTCTGGAATAGCTCTTTTTCTTCCCATGATGGTTTCAGCATAACCTTTATCTCTACAATCAGAAACCAACTTATCTAAATATGATTTTACAGTCGAATATTTGATGAAATAATTCTCTATATACAATTTTGCCTTTTTTCTTGAAATTCCTAAATTTTCGGATAGTCCATAATCGCTGATTCCATATACTATACCGAAATTTACTCCTTTTGCTTCTCCTCTTTCTTTCGATGTTACTCGATCCAAAGGAATATCAAAAACTTGTGAAGCTGTCAATGTATGAATATCTATGTTTTCTCTATACGCTTTAACCAAATTTTCATCTTGTGATAAATGAGCTAAAATTCTAAGTTCTATTTGACTATAATCCGCATCGACCAATTTATGGTTTTTATCCGAAGGAACAAAAATCTTTCTTAGTTCTCTCCCCAAATCCAACCGAACTGGAATATTTTGCATATTCGGTTCCGTTGAACTCAATCTTCCTGTCACTGCAACTGTCTGGTTGAAACTCGAATGAATACGATGTGTTTTTTCATCCATAACCAATCTCAGCCCATCAATATAAGTCGATTTTAGTTTTGTGTATGTCCTATATTCAATAATCAAGTCTATTATAGGGTGATTATCTCTCAATTTAACCAATACATCGTGATTGGTTGAATATCCTGTTTTGGTTTTTTTCAACGCCTTAAGTCCTAGTTTATCAAAGAGTATCCGTCCAAGTTGCTTCGGCGAATTGATATTGAATTCTTCCATGGAATATTGATATATCAGCTTTTGAAGTTCCTCTATTCTCGTAGAAATTATTATGTCTGATTCATCCAATACTTCTACATCGACTTTAAAACCGACATGCTCCATATTTCCAAGTACTTCTATGAGAGGAATCTCAACCTGATCGTATAAATCTGTCAATCCTTTCTCCACCAATTGTTTTTTTAGATTATCTCTTGTTGAATCAATAAGCATTAAAATATTTTTCAAATACACACGAATCTTCTCTTCTTCAATGTCGCCAAGTGAAATCTTTCCCTTGTTTGTAATCTTTTCTAGAGATTCCATTTCCATATTTAAAAGATGTAAAGACAATTTTTCTACATCAGTACTTGTTCTATCAGGATAAAGCAAGTAATGAGCAATCAATAAATCCTCGGAAATGCCTTTCAATTCAATATCATTATCAAGTAAACTTAAATAATCTTCCTTTAAAACAAATCCGATTTTTTTAATGCTTTCATCTTCAAAAACTTCTTTGAGAATTTTACTGTCATAAAAATAATATATATTATGATCTATCAGTACACCAATCAGAATAATATTATAATTGATATTCCATGTTTTTTGACTTGTTATTTTAAAAGTTAGTTCCTTGTTGTTTTTTATTTCCTTGATGATTTCCTTTTCATCGAAGTCGACAACAACTTCGTAATCTAATAATTTCTCGCTTCGAGATATTGAATCAGTAAAGCCCAAGTCCTTTAAAACCGCCGTCATTTCAAGTTTTACTAATAAATCATATGATTCGTTTTTTGATATTTCATTGAATTTATATTCATCGATGTTAAAATCTACAGGAATTTCTTTGACTATAGTTGCTAATTTTTTACTCAAAAAAGCGTTTTCGCGGCTATCCATCAATAAAGTTCGAGTTCTTTTTGAAGCAATGTTATCAATGCTTTCATATATTTTTCCAATTTCTCCGAATTCGCTGATAAGCTTGACCGCAGTTTTCGCACCAATTCCTCTTACACCAGGAATATTATCGGATGTATCGCCTGCCAACCCTTTATAATCTATGACATTCTCCGGATAAACCCCGAGTTCCTCAAAGACATCTTCTCTTTCAAACAACTTGACATCGCTGATTCCCTTTTTGGTAATCGCAACTTTTATATTTTCATTTATCAACTGAAGAGTATCTTTATCACCAGAAACTATTAAACTGTCAATGTCTTCTTTACTTGCCAAATGAGTTATCGTTCCAAGAAGATCATCTGCCTCAAACCCGGCAAGTTCAACGCGACTAATTCCGAACGCATCCAGGAGTTCCTTTAAAACAGGCATTTGCATCGCCAATTCCTCGGGCATGCCTTTTCTCGTTCCTTTATAATCATCATATTGCTTATGTCTGAATGTAGGTGCTCTCACATCAAATGCCACTACTAAATAATCAGGATCATAATTCTCAATTACCTTCTGAAGCATTTTTGTAAAACCTAGTATTGCATTTGTATATAAACCCTTAGAGTTTGTAAGTTTCGGCAACGCATAAAAAGCTCTGTTAACTAAACTATTCCCATCTATTATCACTAATTTTTCTTTCAATTTTTTTCAGCTCCTTCATCATCTATTTTAATAAAAAAAACAAGCCCTATAAAGGGCTTTGTGATTAATTTTTCATTTTTATTTTATTTGTTCTTTTTTCTCCATCTCATCGGATTGATTTTCTTAATGATCCAATATAAAATCCCCAATCCAAATCCTATCAAAATGAATATCGGAATATAACTAAATACAAAGATGACCGAATTTTGAAGGAAATTCAAAACTCTATTGATATTTTTTATTATCCCTTCTTTTGCCTCTGTAAAGATATTTCTATCTTCCGGATTGATCTTAGAACTATCCAATACTTCTCTAAGTTGAATAGTCAAGCTTGAATAATCAACTCTTTTATCTATATTTTTTAAATTTCTAGTCAATCCGTCTATTTCATTTCTAACTCTTGAAAGTTCTCTCTCTATCTCCAAGATATCCGAAATATCTTCAGCCTTATCCATTATCTCTCTTAATCTTTTTTCTCTCACTTTTAAATTCTCGATCTGATTATCAATGTCATAATAATAGTCTGTTTGGTCCGTTGTATTAAGAGATTTTGTTCTAAATTCTCCCAAACTTTCTACAAATGCCACCATACTGTCAAGTTGGTCCGAAGGAACTCTAACATTTATACTTGCATATCTCATTTCTTCCTGGCTCTTGGTTCTTTCATCGTAATAATAACCCACATTCCCTATATTGGAATACTCGACATAACCTCCAATAGCGCCGACTTGATTATGAATACTGTTGAAAGCCATTTCAATGTCCTGAGTATCCAGCTCTATATAAATACTTTTAATGATTTTTCTCTCTTCAGCAGACTCTTCGACAACTGCTTCGGTCATAGTAAGTTCCATCTCAGGATACACCCCATCACCTGCCCTGTCGTAATCGAGAGATTCAGTAAATTCTACAGCAGACGGTTCAGCAAAATTCGAATCCATGCTCTTCTCATACATGGCCATTGGAGCTTCGCTCTTGAAACCGAATGGCAGGAACAGCATTCCTGCAGTTGTCATAATTCCTAAAAGCATTACTGCTGCTGCGGCTGCAAACCATTTATAATGTTTTTGCATAAACGGCTGTGATTTTTTATTTGTACCTTTAAGTTTATTCATTAAATCATCATGGAAATTCTCTGGCAATTCAACATCGCCCAATGCCTTCAACTCTTCTTTGATTTTCCTCATTTCTTCATACTCCCGCTTGCAATCTTCACATTGATCAAGATGGGCGCTGATTTCTTTTCTCTCTTCATCAGAGAGAATCTCAGAATCAATAAATAAATCTAAATTTTTTCTAATGTCTTCACATTTCATCATTAACCCCCCCTAACCTATCAAACTCAGATAATCTGGATTTTGTTTCAATATTTCTTTCTTCAGCATCGCTCTTCCCCTGCTGATCCTCGACCTGACAGTCCCTATCGGTATTTGAAGAATATCCGAAATCTCGTCATAAGTGAATCCTTGTATATCTTTTAAAACCACTACAACTCTGTTTTCTTCATTAATACTTTGCAATGCTTCATTAACCTTGTTCTTCACTTCTTTTTCTTCTACATGTTCTTCTGGATTTTCTTTTTTATTCTCACTTGGAATATCAATCATATTGTCATCTATGGAAACAATCTTTTGATTCCCTCTTTTCTTCAAGTAATCTTTGCTCGTATTTATAACTATACGATAAAGCCAAGTTGTAAAAGAAGATTCAAATCTAAATTTCGAAATATTCTTATATACTTTGATTAATGCATCTTGCGTAACATCAGAAGCAACATCATAATCTCCTAGATACCTCAAGGCTATGGCAAAAGCATTTTTCTCATATTTTGAAATCAATTTTTCAAAACTTTTTAAATCTCCATCAACACATTTTTTTATCAAATATACATCTAAATCAGACATGTCTTCGCTCCCTTCAAAAGGTCCTCTTAATAATTAGACGATAAACTATTATAAAAGTTCCATCTACACAAAAATTATACCCAATATACTGTCATGTAGTCTATAATAGACTTATTTATTCCTATTATCAAAAAAAAAAAATTGGTTTCAATAAAATATAGAAACCAATCTCTGAGTTTTTCTTATTGTTCATTCATTGCAATTTTTCTGCTCACATTATACGGCATAAAGTATGATTCAATGACATTATCTTGATAATCCAGTTCAACCAAACCATTATGCATAAAATCATCTTTTAAAAAGTATCTTAAGTCAATAACTTTTAAATGATTCTTATCATCCTCATTTACTTTCATTACATGAAAATTAGGTGAAAATTTGCTGAAATATTTTCCTAAATTAGTTTTCAACATAATTTCTCTTGCATCTTTGTTTCTCTTTAATTTCTCTCTGACAACAAAATTCCTTTTAACTAAATTATACTGTCCTACAATATTATGAGATTTAGTGTTGATGATGAAATCCCATTTGTGAAATGCCATCAATGAAGGCATGACACACACATTTTCCAGATTATAACCAGAATTGAATGTTGATGTTAAACTCTTTTCAACCTTTTTCCTCATCAAATATCTAAATACAATATATAATGAAGCGATTGCAACTGTTCCGATATAAGTGTAAACATTTTGATTTTTATAAAAAATCAAGAACAAAGAAAGAACACTTATCATCGGATCATACAGCATCAGTATGGAAAGTTTCCGTTTTTTTCTAAAAACCATGGCCCCATAAGAATTCAAAATATCAAAAAACGTATGAGACAACGCTCCCATAAAGGTAAACATCAAAACCCTGATGAAATTAAAGTCAGGATAGAAAAACGATAACAATCCTGTTATTCCTATTGAAAACATCGCTAAAAAAGGAATCGAATGTGATTTTCCTCTATGATGCTCTAAGTACACCTTGTCATTATAAAAAACTCTAGTTATAGCATCTAAATCCGGCGACATGGCACCGAGTGCAGCTCCTACCGAAATAGGATTCATTAAACTTACCGGGTCACCTGAAAATGCAGATATTGCCAAACCAATAACTCCGTGGGTTATCGGATCCATTTACTCACCTCTTAAATCTTTTAATTATGTAAACCTATTTTCAATATTATCACACATATTAAATTTTTTAAAGTAAAATGCATGTTTTTTTTCATGCTTTTTTTAAAAAAATATTTGTTTTATTTAATATTCTTCTCCATTTGCACTATAAAAATCGAACATAATATCATCAAAATTCCTATCCACTGCAGGAATAGTATAACTTCATGAAAAACAATCAAGCCTATCAAAGTTCCGACTAATGGTTCTATTGTTGCAGTAATGGATGCTCTACTCGATTCTAGATTGACAAGTCCGCTCGTATAAAAAATATATCCGAGTGCAGTTGGAAATAATCCGAGATTTATCACCTGAAGCCAAAAATATGTAATTTTAGTCAAAGAACCATACTCTATTGTAAAAAGCATAGGAAGTAAAAATACAGAAGCAACTATAAATGTGTAAGTCGTTACAGTCAATACATGATACTTTCTTAGAGCATACTTTCCAAAGATGCTGTATAAAGCATACCCTAATCCTGAACCCAACCCGGTCAACAGCCCTAAAGAAGAAATACTGTCTTGAGGTCCATTCAAATAACCGGTTACAAGCAGAAGACCGATAAAAGTCAATATCAACGAGATGATTTTTGAAGTTGTAAACAGTTCTTCAAATGCAAACCTTGAAATAATTGTGACAATGGCGGGCGCTGTATAAAGAAGTATAACAGCTACTGATACACTCACTTCTTTCATAGTAAAGAAATAGCACCAACTAAAAAAAACAATGCTAAACAGACCCGTCCCTATAAAATAATATATATCCTTTACACGAATCTTCAATAATTTCTTGTCTTTTATATATGTATAAATGATTAATATACCAGTTGCGCTTGTTGCCCTCAATGCCACGATTTGCATTGTATTCAATCCCATCGAGTATAAATCTTTTACAAAAATGCTTATAATGCCCCAGAGTGTAGCGCCAATTATAACAAAAAGATAGTATTTCTTTTTCATTCATACCTCCATGATTATTGCCTTCTTACAGTATAGCAAAATATTACTTAAATTTAACATTTAATTTTTCATAATATTCTGTTAAAATATTAATGGATTATAAAATAAAGGGGGTAAAATAATGTTTACAACAAAAGGTGTTATTGAAAAAGCCGACAAATTAGGTGCTCACAACTATCATCCAACTGAAGTGGTTTTTTCAAAAGCTGAAGGTGTTTGGGTCGAAGACCCAGAAGGCAACAAATATATCGACATGTTAAGTGCATATTCAGCAATTAGTCATGGTCATAGACATCCAAAGATAATTAAAGCTGCAAAAGATCAAATGGATAAAGTGACGTTGACTTCACGTGCTTTTCATAATGAATTATTAGGAGAATTTTATGAAAAATTAACAAATTTAACTGGCAAGAACATGATTCTCCCTATGAATACTGGTTCAGAAGCAGTTGAAACGGCTTTAAAAGCTGCTAGAAGATGGGCTGTCGATGTAAAAGGCATAGAAGACGGCAAACAAGAAATCATCGTTTGTACAGGCAACTTCCACGGAAGAACAATTACAATCATTTCAATGAGTCCTGAACCAGCTTATAGAAGGGGCTACGGTCCTTTGACTCCTGGATTTAAAATGATTGAGTATGGAAATATTGAACAGTTGAAAGACGCAATAACAGAAAACACAGCTGCATTTTTAGTTGAACCTATTCAAGGTGAAGGTGGAATTATTGTTCCTCCTGAGAATTTCTTGAAAGAAGCAAGAAAAATATGTACCGAAAACAATGTATTGTTACTTGCTGATGAAGTGCAAACCGGATTCGCAAGAACTGGAAAAATGTTTGCTTGCATGCTTGAAGATGTAGAACCTGATATGTATATTTTAGGTAAAGCTTTAGGTGGTGGAGTATATCCTGTTTCTGCTGTAGCTGCCAACGATGATATCCTAGGAGTATTTGAACCGGGTTCTCATGGATCTACTTTCGGTGGAAACCCTGTTGGATGTGCTGTAGCTATCGCTGCCATGGATCTTCTGGTAGACGAGAATTATTCTCAAATGGCTATAGAAAAAGGCGAATACTTTATGAAACGTCTTAAAGAGATTCACAATCCTGATATTGTCGAAGTTAGAGGCAAAGGATTGTTGATAGGCATGCAGTTGAAATACAATGTTGAACCTATAATCAATCAATTGAAAGATGTAGGAGTACTTGCTCATGATACTCATGAAACAGTTATTCGTTTTGCTCCTCCGATAATCATCACCAACGAACAGATTGATTGGGCAATAGAAAGAATTAAAAAAGT
>JAYENG010000108.1:0-14130 GCA_034721975.1 Bacillota bacterium | reverse complement strand
AAGTAAATGAAAAATTATTTAAATAATATAAAAGAAAACGACCCTGCTGCAAGAAATTACCTAGAAATAATACTTCTGTATCCAAGTGTCCACGCTATTGCTATATACCACATAGCTCATTGGCTTTATAATAAAAATTTTACATTTTCAGCAAGATTTTTATCACAATTAGGTAGATTTTTAACCGGCATAGAGATTCATCCCGCAGCGACAATCGGCAAGAATCTATTCATCGATCATGGTATGGGCGTTGTCATAGGCGAAACGACAATTATAGGCGATTATGTAACGCTTTATCAAGGAGTCACTTTGGGAGGCACTGGAAAAGATACAGGCAAAAGACATCCTACAATCGAATCTAATGTAACCATTGGCTCAGGAGCAAAAGTCCTAGGCCCGATTGTAATAAGAGAAGGGACAAAAATCGGTGCGAATTCTGTTGTTTTAAAGGAAACTGTTGACTACTCGACAGTAGTCGGCATTCCAGCAAAAGCTGTTGATAAAAACAAGTATGAAGATTCAATGAAGTATTCAGCATAAAAAAGGACAATAGAGATTTTTCTCTATTGTCCTTTTTTTTATTATCCAAGTAATTCTTGTAATTTAACTTTATCGAATCCTTGAACTACTTCATCGTCAATCATGATAACCGGTACTCCCATGAAACCTTTTTTAATAAGTTCTTTTCTAGCGTCAGCATCAACTGACACATTTTTTTCTGTATATTTCACGCTCATTGAATCTAAAAATTTCATCGCTGCATGACAATACCCACACGTATTACTAGTATAAACAATTACATTTTTCATTATATATTTCCTCCTTCTATTTTTCGTTGGTTTTTTTTACTCTCATATTTTATTTTTCCTACGACATCATTATATCATTATAAATAGTCTTTTGTAATTTTATACATAGCACTCTCCTTTGTCAAGGTTTGTTATAAAATTTTCAAACTTAAATTTTATCCACAATATCCACAAAACGCCTGTTCATAACATCCTTGTTTTTGCAATTTACATGAATTTTTGTTCGTAAAACGTCAATTATCCACAGAATACATGTGTTGTTGATAATTAACACACAATCATACACACATTTTTTCCCCAACTATGGTATATTAATATAGGAGGAATTTATGACTGCATGGAGAACTAGAGGACATAGAGGAGATGCTTTAGAAGACATCATTCTTCTTACAAATGAATACTATAAAAATCATCACTACGCAATCGTAGATAAGGCGAGTACACCTATTAAAGTAGTAGATATTGATGGTTCTGGAATAATCACCAAAGGATATTTCGAAAAAAAATCTACCGTCGATTTCATAGGTTTGGTTCAAGGACTCGCCATAGCATTCGATGCAAAAGAAACTAATTTAGCCTCACTGCCTCTTTCAAATATTCACGAACATCAATTTGAATATATGAGAGAATTCTCATTTCAAGGCGGGTTTTCTTTCATCATAGTGCACTTTAAAAGATATGATGAATATTACCTGATACCATTTGAAACTATTGATGCTTATTATGAGAATTCTAAAAAAAATGGTCGAAAATCCATCCCTTATGAATCGATGTTAGATAGATTCGAGATTAAAATCGAACATAACAACATGTTGAATTATCTACCTGTTTTAAATGAGTATATGGAATTTAAAAAGTCGTCTATCTAGACGACTTTTCTACTTCTGCAAATGCATTTGAAAGCTTTGCAAATTCTTTTACTGAAAGCTTTTCCCCTCTTTCACCTGGATTGATACCCGATAATTCGAGAGCTTTCCTTACATTGTCTTTATTGAACTCATTTGAAAGCGCATTGAGTAGTGTCTTTCTTCTAGTGCTAAATGCACCTTTTATAGTTCTTAAAAATAATTTATGATCTGTTACATTTACTAACCCATCTTCATAAGGAATAAGTTTTAACACTGAAGAGCTGATATTCGGTTCTGGTACAAATGCCCCTTTTGGCACTTCTAAAACCATCATGGGCTTTGCATAGTACTGAACCGCAACTGAAATAGTTCCATACACCTTGTTTCCGGGGTTGGAAACAATACGCTCTGCGACTTCCTTTTGCATCATCACTATCATGGATTGAAACTCAAAATTTGATTCCAAGAATTTCATTATAATTGGAGTTGTTATATAATAGGGTAAATTTGCAATTATCTTAGGCTTTTTATCAGGAAAATATTTTTCCTTCAATCCATTAAGATCAATCTTTAAAATGTCTTCATTGATAATTTCAATATTATCATAATCGCTTAAAGTTTCATTCAGAATCGGAATTAAATTCTTGTCGATTTCGACAGCTATGACCTTTCCGGCTTTCTGAGCGATATTTTCAGTCATAACACCAATTCCCGGCCCGATTTCAATAACTACATCATCTTCAGTCAATTCGCCTTGCTCTATGATATCATTAACTACACTAACATCTTTTAGAAAATTCTGTCCTAAAGATTTTGTGAATCTAAATCTATATTTACTCATAATCTCTTTTATACGTTTTGACGAAGATAATTTATCACTCATGATTTCCCACTTCCTTTAGAGCTTTCTCAAAGTCTTCTCTATTGATTCCATAGCCATTCAATCTATTGAGAAACTGTTTACCATTAGCATAACCTACCCCTAATATTTTACCTATGTCATTTCTTTTAGTCGCTGAATTTCTTGCTCCCGTCAACCCGTTTCTCACTAAATCGCTTTGGTTGAATTCTTGTTTCAACGTCTTTTCAAATCTATGAACTTTTCCGAGCGCATCGACAATCGCTTTTTCACCGGCATTTTCAACACCGATATTATCATCCTTAAAAGCGTCTTCTTTAGAGATAAATGCGTGTTTGGCACCAGGAACTTCTTCATTGATTCTCTTTCTAATTTGTTCACCTGCATAATCGGGATCTGTAAAAATTATTACCCCTCTATTTTTAGCGGCAAGTTTTATGCGATTTATTGTTTCCCTTTTAATTCCAAAGCCATGAGTAATGATCATTTCAGCATCTATATACTGTTTTAAATTAATAACATCATCTCTGCCTTCAACAACAATCACTTCATTTATTTTCATTTTCATTTTCATTGATAAACCTCTTCTACTCAATCTTAAATATTTTCTTTGCATTATCACAAGTGATATTCGCCACTTCGTCGAAAGATATACCTCTTATTCCAGCGATAGCCATAGCGACAAATCTAACATGCTCGGGTTCATTCCTCTTTCCCCTGAATGGATCCGGTGTCAAATAAGGACTATCGGTTTCTATAAGCAATCTATCTAAAGGAACAACAGCAGCAGCTTCTTTTGCTTTTCTAGCATTTTTAAATGTAATAGGACCTGCAAATGAAATATATGCACCTTTTTTTACATATTCCAAAGCTAACTCTTTACTCCCAGAGTAACAGTGCATGACAACCCCTGTTTCAAAAACATCAACTTTTGTCAAAATATCCATCACATCTTGATGTGCATCTCTATCGTGAATAATCACAGGCAATTTAAGTTCCTTGGCTAAAAGCAGTTGCTCTTCAAACCATTTTTTTTGAATATCCCTTGGTGAAAAATCATAATAGTAATCAAGTCCGATTTCACCGATAGCCTTGACCTTTGAATTTTTCGCCAATCCCCTGATCATCTTTAAAGTCATCTCATCCATATTTTTAGTATCATGAGGGTGAATCCCTACAGCGCTATAGATAAAATCGTACTCCTTGGATAATTCCACACCGCTGAGGGATGATTCAAGCGAAGCTCCAGGAAGCATTATAAGCTCCACTCCGCTTTCATAAGCCCTCATTATCATTTCATGTCGATCATCTTTATACCTTTCATCATTTACATGAGCATGAGAATCAAATAACATATTAAACCTCCTAAGTAATCGGTGTTCCAGATTCAAAATCTACTGTCACAAGTTTTAAATCCTTATCATCGCATGCCGCAAGTATCATTCCTCGACTCATTACGCCTCTTAATTTGACTGGTTTCAAGTTGGCAACCAAGACAACTTTCTCTCCAATGAGTTCATCGATTTCAAAATGCTCGGCAATACCTGATACCACTTGTCTGTTTTCACTTCCGACTTTCAACTGTATTACTAATAATCTATCGGCTTTAGGATGTTTCTCAACCGAAACTATATCGGCAACCCTTAAATCCATTTTAGCGAAATCGTCTATAGTGATTTCATCTTTAAAAACCATTTTTTCTTCAGGTTTCTCACCTAGACTACCAAGATATTCAATCTCCTTGGCAACATCGATTCTCGGGAATAAAACAGTGATTTTTTCAACCTTGGTATTATTCTTTGTCAACCCATATTCAGATGAAGAAGTCCAGAGTCTTAAATCTTCTTCAGCATCAAATGCATCAAGAATTTTAGTGGAAGTATGAGGTAAAAACGGATTTATCAGAGCCGCTATGATTCGAATACTCTCCGATAGATTGTAAAGAACATTATCCAACTCAGCTTTTTTAGTTTCATCCTTGGCTAAAACCCAAGGCGATGTCTCATCTATATATTTATTCGTTCTTCCTACAAACTTCCAAATTTCCTCTAAAGCATTGCTGAAATCCAGGTTTTCTACTTTTGTTTCAACCAATTCTCTAGTTCCTATCGCCATTTCAATCAAACTTTGATCAAATTCAGATTCAAATTCACTTTTTATAATAAACCCGTTATTATATTTATGAATCATTGCAATAGTTCTACTCACCAAGTTTCCTAGATCATTTGCAAGATCAGAATTAAGTCTATTCAGCAAAACTTCATTTGTGAAAAGACCATCTTGTCCAAAAGAATACTCTCTCATCAAGAAATATTTTATTGCATCGACACCATAACGCTCTATAAGAATCACTGGATCTACTATATTTCCCTTGGATTTCGACATTTTTCCACCGTCAAGCAAAATCCATCCATGTCCAAATACTTTCTTTGGAACCGGCTCGTCTAAAGCCATTAGAATTGCAGGCCAAATAATTGTATGGAATCTTACAATTTCTTTTCCAACTAAATGAACATCAGCCGGCCAGTATTTCTTGTATTTACCTTCATTGTCATCTGGGTATCCAAGAGCAGTAATATAATTACTTAGAGCATCCAGCCATACATAGATAACATGTTCCTCATCGATTGGAACAGGAATTCCCCAGTCGAAACTTGTTCTACTAATAGACAAATCGTCCAATCCTTGCTTTATGAAGTTATTGACCATTTCTTTAACCCTTGATTTTGGTTGTAGAAAATCTGTGTTTTCCAGTAAATCCAATATTCTATCTTGATACTTCGACAACCTGAAGAAATATGTTTCTTCTTTTGTCTTTTGCACTTCTCGTCCGCAATCAGGACATTTGCCGTCTACTAATTGTGTCTCAGTCCAAAACGATTCACAAGGCGTACAATACATTCCCTCGTACTCGCCTTTATAAATATCGCCTTTTTCATAAAGTTTCATAAATATTTCTTGGACGCTTTTTTCATGATGCTCATCAGTCGTTCTTATAAAATGATCATAAGATATCTCCATCTTCTCCCAAAGTTCTTTAATCTCAGATACAATTTGATCTAGGTATACTTTAGGTTCCAATCCTTTATCTTTCGCAACATTTAAAATTTTCTCGCCGTGCTCATCTGTTCCAGTCAAAAACATGACATCGTAACCCTGAGCTCTTTTAATTCTCGCCAGTACATCTGCCGCAACAGTTGTATAAGTATGTCCGATATGCAACTTCGAACTCGGATAATATATCGGAGTCGTAATATAAAATGTTTCTTTATTCAATTAATCCACCTCTTTCAAAAAATAAAAAAATACCTTGCTAATCCCTTAGGGACGAAGATATTCGCGGTACCACCCTATTTTATCGATTAATCACTCAACCGACCTCAATGTGTCTTGACACAGCTTTATAACGGTAGCTATCCGAACTGAGTTCACCCAATCTGCTCCAAGACCATATTCAATAAGTTCCTTATGCTGGCTTTCACCCACCCAGCTCTCTAAAATAATTTCCTTATTTACTCATCTCTTCATTGCTTTTTGATATTATACACCATATTATAGCATAAGCATTGTAATTTTTAAATTTTATTGTTGAATAATAGTTGATTATATGATAATAATTAACTATTATCTAATTGAAAGGATTTTTTTATGAATAAATTGGGGTCGCTTTTGTACTCTTATAAGAACAAGAAAGTTAAACACATTAATATTAAGATAAACAACGAAACAATAGCTGTCAATTTTCCTGAAAATGATATCATTGAATTCTCAGGTGTCAAGTCATTCCTCTTTGTAGAAGACGATAACATAGAAGTAAAAGAAAACCATCTTTCTTCTATCGAATTCTTAAAAGACGGTTTTGCTGAATTCGTCTCGTATGAAGATGAGTTTGAAGAAGTCTTCGCTTCACCTAATTTTGCACTTGATTTCATCGACAGATCGCTACTAATTGAAGCCAAGTCCATTAATATTGGCGGAATAAAAATAAATTTGAATAAGATTGAAAATTAGTGCATCTTTACAACTCTTGTGTACCTATGTAAATCAGCGGTTATATGTGTGAAGAAATTCATGACATTAACCGCTTTTTATTTTTTGGCACAACAACACTAGTCCAATCTCTGGAACTCACTATCCCGAAAAGCGATTAAACACATTCATCAGAAGAACTTGAATTCCATATCAAATCAACTTCATCCTTTGAAGTATATACACTAACTCCGACTTGTGAGGTTGAGGTGTCGCAGAAAAAACAAATTATCCTCAATTATGAATAGAATATCTCTATTAATCATCTTATAAAGAATATATCCTATCATATTCACTTTACAATCCTGAAATTAAAACAACCAAAAAAATTATCAATTAGAGTTTTAATTGTGAGAGATCTGCATCAATTATTTTATGAAATCCATATAATAAAATCAAAAATCAGTAGCATATAATTGAAATATGCAACACTTTTCTTCATCTTCATTACATGTTTACAAAATTGAATTAGTACATTGAATTACCGCATTTTGATACTTCAGGTATTTTTTGAATTGAATCCCAATGTTCAACAATCTTTCCATTGTCATCAAAACGTAAGAAATCCATTGTTACATATTCTTCATTGTTTGGCCAAATCTGATGTGTATGCATTGATACCAAATCACCTTCTGCAATAACACGAATAAATTCAATGTCCTTTTCAGGGTATTCAATAGCCATTCTATCAAAGTAACTTATAAAACCTTCCTTGCCATTTTCCACATCTGGATTATGCTGAATGTATTTATCACCTACATATTGTTTCATCGCTTCAGCTGGTTTACCCATATATGCCATTCTATAAAATTCAATAGCATTTTTTTTATTAACTTCTAGATTTTGAATCATTATATTTCCTCCCATAAAATCGTAATATACCTTATACTATTTTTTAGAGCTATTGTTGTTCTTCTAGCCTAAACTATCAAAACCAACATATAAACTCAGTATCAGTATCTCAAATTATACCCGCATAATAAATATAAAAACAATTAAAATGATACTATTTGATTTCTATACACTCTACATTACTACGGAATTCATCACTTTTCATCATTATGCTACTCGCTTCAATTCATAAAGTGCGACATAATAAAAAAGCTCCATTTCTATTTGATAAAGAGAATCTTTTTAAAATTATTAATTGTCTCTCTAATAATTAAAGTGCAAATTATAACCAATTATCACCCGATTGCAATATTATTTTGTTGATTCCATAACTTAAATTTCATGTCGAATCTATTATCTATATAAATCATATTTTTGAGATGCTTCTTTTTATAGTATAATTAAAAGAAAACGGTAAAGGTGATTCATATGGCGAATTTATTATGGGGTTTGTTGACAAAGGTATCAATAATTATTGTTGTGGCTTATCTTTTCTCTAATACCAAAGCTTTCAATAAAACAATAAATAACGAACATTATTTAATTAAAGATAAAATTCTTTTATCTATTTTCTTTGGCGGCATAAGCATACTCGGTACATACAGCGGTATTCCCTATATGGGCGCTATTGTAAACAACAGAGTTATAGGCGTTGTCATAGGCGGTCTTATCGGTGGTCCGTTGGTAGGATTTCTATCAGGACTCATTGCAGGTGGTCATAGATTCTTGATTGACATCGGCGGATTTACAGCACTTTCATGTGGGATTTCTACAATTCTTGAGGGTTTAATTGCAGGTTATTTCAGTTCTTATTATTATAATGCAGACAATAAAGTATCTTTTGCATTTTTAACAGGTCTTATCACCGAATCAGTTCAAATGCTTGTAATCGTTGCTATCGCGAGACCAATAGAAGATGCAATTATTTTGGTTGAAAAAATAGCTATTCCGATGATACTTGTCAACTCTATCGGTATTTCAATCATAATTGCAATCATTCAAAATATCCGCAAGCAAAATGACGCTCAAGCCGCCTTCAGGGCGCAAATGGCACTTAAAATCGCAAACAAAACCCTGCCTTATCTAAGCAAGGGGTTAACGATAGAAGCCGCTAAAGAAACTGTGCGAATCATATATGATATTGCTAGTGTCAATGCAGTTTCCCTTACCGACAACGAAAAAATTCTTGCTCATATCGGCGACGGTAGTGATCATCATTTATCTGGCGATTTATTACATACTCAAATAACAAAGGAAGTATTGGCAACAGGAGAATACAAAATCGCTTACAGTAAAGAAACTATTTCCTGCGATAATCCCGAATGTGTTTTAAAATCTGCTATTGTCGCTCCTTTGATAATAGAAAATCAAACAGTAGGTTCTTTGAAACTCTACAATTCAAAAAATTATGGTATTAAGAAAGTTGATTTGGAACTTGTTTTAGGACTGGCTTCATTATTTTCAACTCAGATTGAATTAAGTAAAATTGAAAATCAATCTAAATTATTGGCAAAAGCTGAACTCAGAGCGCTTCAAGCACAGATTAATCCTCATTTTCTATTTAATGCACTTAATACAATTAACTCATTGATCAGAATCGATCCCAATGATGCTAGAAAGCAATTGGTGAATTTAGCAGAATACTTTAGACATAATTTAAATCTAATCGAAGACAAGGTCCCTCTAGAAAAAGAACTTAATCAAATAAAATCATATCTTGAAATTGAAAAGGCGAGATATAGAGATAACCTTGAAATCGAATATGAAATAGATGTCGACTTATCATATGAAATTCCTCCAATTATTGTACAACCAATTATTGAAAACAGCATCAAACACGGAATATTTAAAATGAACGATAAGGGAAAAATTAAAATTTCATTCAAAGAAGACGATTATTATCTATATATCGAAGTCCTCGACAACGGAATCGGTATGAAAGATGAGACTATTGAAAAAATTCTATCCGATACTTATTCTTCTGATTCAATCGGTATCATCAATATTCACAAACGCCTTATCAACATGTATGGTGAAGAAAACGGTCTTGAAATTTTCAGCATTCCTTCAGAAGGTACGACAGTGAAGATTTCAATTCCTATCGAGGAGGTATAAATTATGAAAACTGCTGTAATTGTCGACGATGAACATTTAGCTATTGAAGAACTAAAATATCTCTTGTCCTTTCGAGAAGAAATCGAACTGGTGAATACCTTTACCAATCCAATAGCTGCAGAGCAATATATAAAGCAATCTCCACCAGATATTGTGTTTTTAGATATTCAGATGCCAAGAAAATCAGGACTCGAAATCGCTAAAGAAATTTTAAAATTTGTTCCCAAAGTTAAAATTATTTTTTTAACTGCACATGTCACTTATGCAATCGATGCTTTCGCTGTCAATGCTGTAGATTATCTTTTAAAGCCGACTGATAAAGAACGACTTGATATTGCGCTTAATAAAATCATAACTTTAAATGACAAAACACATATCGATAAATCCAGTAATAGAAGCTTTATTTCTTTATATAGCAAGGGTTCATTTAGACCTGTGAAATATGAGGACATTCTCTATTGTAAATCAGATGATGGAATTGTTACTATACATACAAAAAACAATAAATTCAACTATACCGGTACGCTATCTCATCTTGAAGAAATACTGATTTCACCATGTTTTTTTAGATGCCATCGCAGTTATATTGTAAATCTTGAACACATTGAAAAAATCGAACCTACAGAGAGAACCTACACACTTAAAATGCACTTTAAAAATGAATTGATTCCAGTTTCACGATCAAATGCTTCACAATTTCGAATGATTATGTCAATTTATTAGAATATTTGTACAATTCAACTAGGAAAAAGGCCCATCAAATATATTTTTGATAGGTCTTTTTTTCTTTTGTAATACAATAACATTAGAGGTGAGGTTATGGAACAGACCATTTTAAAAGATACTTTGATTCGCACCTTAGAATCCAATTACAACATCAAAGAACCCTATTCAGTTGAAAATAGAGATTTTGAATTTTATGCTGAGTTTTTTCAACGAAGTTCAAAATATTTAGCATCGAAAAAATTTGAATATTATGCTTTTTCTACTTATGATCATCTGTTTTTTAAATCAGTAGACTCTGTCAGTATTGAATTTTTGAAAAACCTTTGTTCTTTAACAGACGACATCGTTGATTCTTACACTAAAGTAGATGAAGAACATATGGAGACATATATCACATATGTAATCAGTTCAGCCGTTCCATTATCTGCCGAAGTTAAAAAGTTCGCCAAGAAAAATACAAATTACATCAAATCTTATTCTTTCGGATTTAATGGTTGGACAAAGCTTAAACTCATTATTTTGGTCCCAACCTCAAATGAGGTGTACACAAATAAATTTGGAAACAGGGACAAGGATGTTTTCAAAAAAGTATTGACAAAATACTTAAACTCTTAAAGGAGGGAAAAAATTTATGAATTCACTAGTTTTGATAACCATTTCTATTGTTGCTTTCTTAATTGCATATGCAACATATGGTTCATGGTTAGAAAAAAAATGGGGCGTTGATGTCACAAAAACTACACCGGCTCACGCTATGGAAGACGGCGTAGACTATGTACCGGCAAAAGCTCCAGTATTACTTGGTCATCACTTTTCATCAATTGCAGGCGCAGGCCCTATCGTAGGACCTATAGCTGCAGCAGTATTTGGATGGATTCCAGTATTTTTATGGATTATCATCGGATCAATTTTCTTTGGCGGCGTTCACGATATGGGTGCATTGTTTAGTTCAGTTCGTCACGAAGGTAAATCAATCGGTGAAGTTATCGGCGATACAATGGGAAAAAAAGGAAAGCAATTATTCGCTGTATTTGCTTGGTTGACTTTATTACTAGTCGTGGCAGCGTTTACTAATATCGTTGCAGCAGCATTCGTATCAACTCCTGAAGCAGCTACGTCTTCATTATTATTTATTATTTTAGCTATAGGATTCGGTTTTGCTGTTTACAGAAAAGGAATGAATCTTGGTACCAGCACTGTTATCGGAGTTGCTCTTTTAGCACTTGCGATATGGTTAGGCGTTTTATTCCCTATCAGCTTGTCAATCAAGACTTGGATGGTTTTACTACTCGGCTATATCTTCGTAGCATCAATCACTCCAGTATGGATTTTATTGCAGCCTAGAGATTATCTAAACTCATTCATTTTATATGCCATGCTAGCTGGTGGTTTGTTAGGTTTATTGTTTATGAGACCTTCACTTCAGTTACCAGCTGTTACTAGTTTTAAAGTAGGAACTTCTTATATGTTCCCAATACTTTTCGTTACAGTTGCATGTGGTGCAATTTCAGGATTTCACTCATTAGTAGCATCTGGTACTACATCTAAGCAATTAGATACCGAAAAAGATGTTAAACTGATCGGTTATGGTTCAATGTTGATTGAAGGCGTTTTGGCTGTTTTGGCAATCATTTCTGCAGCTTATATATCTCAAGGTAAATTGACAGAATTACTTGGCGCTGGTGGAGCATTGAATGTATTTTCTGACGGTCTTGGAACATTCATTGCATCAATGGGCATTTCATTTATAGTTGCTAAAAACTTTGTTACATTGGCAATTTCGGCTTTTGCATTGACTTCACTCGATACTGCTACTCGTCTAGCAAGATTTATTTTTCAAGAGTTCTTCGATGTTGATGCTGAGAAAAATCCTAATGCTGCAAGTTTTGCAAACATTATGACAAATAAATACGTCGCTACATTGATTACTGTAGTACTTGGTGGATTATTGGCATTCAAAGGTTGGAAAGCTGTTTGGCCATTATTCGGATCTGCAAACCAATTATTAGCTGCTTTAGCATTATTATCTTTAGCAGTGTGGTTGAAGCAATCTGGAAGAGAATACAGAATGGCATTATACCCAATGGTATTCATGTTCTCGGTTACTTTAGTTGCTTTAGTATTCCTCATGGTTGCAAACATATCGAATCTTGTTTTACTGTTCTTTGCAGTAGTACTGTTCATCCTTGCAATCATATTGATTTTAGAGGCTCAGAAAGCGTTTAAACTTTCTCCTGAAAAAATTAACGCAGACGCTTCTAACAAAGTTAACTAATCATAATTATTATTAATTATATTTAGAGAGAGAAGCATTAATGCTTCTCTCTCTTAAAAGGTGATTAAAATGAAAAAAATTACTGAAACAATTAAAAATTTTGGTCTTTTCTTTAAGGGTGCTACAGATTATAAAGGAAAAGCTTATGAAATGCTTCAATCCGAAACAAAGTCCGAGATGGACAACTTTATCTTGATTTGTTATTCTGACCTTTTGGGAATACCTTTGCCGATCAATTATTACACTCTAGAATTACTGCCATATCTCATTGATGAAATAGAAGATTGGGATAAGCGAATGAGTGGAAGAAAAAGTGTTTGGCAAGAACGTTGGGCCAAATTAGATATGGACCCTTGATGGAGGAAATTTAATGGCTAAGATAATTTTTTATGGTGGAAAAGGCGGCGTTGGCAAGACTACTTGTTCAACTGCCAATAGCATTAATTTTGCTAGTAAAAATTTAAAAACATTACTGATATCAACAGATCCTGCACACTCTATTTCGGATGTGCTTGAAATGAAAATCGGAAGAAAAATCAAGAAAATCAGAGAAAATTTAGACGGTTTGGAAATCGACCCTGAATATGAAGCTGAAAAATACATTAACCAAATCCGTGAAAATATGAAAACAATTCTGTCGAATGTAATCATTGATGATATCAACAAACAACTCGATGCTGCCGTTGTATCACCCGGTACACATGAATCAGCTTTATTTGATAAGATGGCAGAAATTATTATAGATAAATATGATGAATATGACGTGATTGTCTTTGATACTGCTCCTACGGGACATACATTAAGGTTACTGACTCTACCAGAATTATTGGAAAGTTGGATGGGATCCCTTATAAAAAAACGTAAGACAGTTGCAAATATGAGTAAAATGATAACAAGAAAATATAAAGAGAAAGACCCCGTTTTGGAAATTTTAGAAAAAAGACAAGAAAAACTGACTAAAATCAAAAAAATCTTGGTCGACAACAACGATTTATCTATCCGCTTCGTGCTCAATGCAGAGCAACTGCCTATTGAAGAAACAAAAAAAGCAATTACCTTGCTTGAAAATTATAATTTACCTGTAGATATGCTTATTATCAATAGAATTCTACCAGAAACTGTTGAAAATGAATTCTGGAACAAGAAAAAAGAACAGGAAAGAAAATATCTTAAACAAATAGAAGAGTATTTTACTAACCAACAACATATAAGAATTCCTCTTCTAGATACTGATATGGGTAAAAATTCGATTGATTCTATAACAAAATTTTTTGACTAGAAAAAAGTATTCATTTGGATATTTTTGATTTTTATTCTATAATGATATTATAAAATAGTATTGGAGTGATTTTGTGAATAGTCAAATCATATTTACCTTGAACGATATCGGAAAATTTGTACTTTGGGCAGCGTTTCTAGTTATCCTGATCTATTTAGTATTTATCCTAAGACAAATATATGTTGCAATAAAAAGTCTTACAAAAGTAGTTGATGATAACAGATCTCAAATTGATGAAACATTAAAAAGTGCACCTGGTATTACTAAAAATTTTGAAAAAATATCAAAAAATTTATCAA
>JAYENG010000107.1:0-14135 GCA_034721975.1 Bacillota bacterium | reverse complement strand
CATGATAAAATTGGCGGGATACTCAGGTTTGGCATCCCAGAATTTCGTTTGCCAAAGAAAATCATAGATCGATATCAGGAATTGTTAATTCAACTAGGAGTGAAAATTAGACCTAATACAATAGTGGGACCCGTAATAACATTAGACGATTTGTTCCGCGATAATTATAAAGCAGTATTCATCGGCACTGGTGTATGGAAACCGCGAAAATTAGATATAGAAGGTGAAAGTCTCGGTAATGTGTTTTATGCTATTGATTATCTTAGAAACCCAGAAAACCATTATTTGGGTCAACGGGTGAGTGTTATAGGTGGAGGTAATGTTGCATTGGATGTTGCACGTACCGCTCTTAGAAAAGGTGCAAAAGAAGTCGTGTTGTTTTATCGTCGTTCAGAAAAAAATATGCCATCCAGCCAACATGAAATCGATTATGCTAAAATGGATGGTGTTCAATTTGAATTCAACCGTGCACCAAAGAAAATAACCGATTCATGTGTTTATTTCATAAAAACAAAAGTAGATTCTGATAATAATTTAATTGAAATTCCAGGAACAGAAATCTGTTATGATGCAGATTCAGTTATCATTTCGGTCAGCCAAAAACCTCAAAGGAATATAGTTGATTCTTTAGAATCGGATAATCAGATTAAACTCAACAAATTCGGTCTTATCATGATTGACAATACCGGAAAAACCAGCATGGAAGGTGTATTTGCATCAGGCGATGTTGTCTCTGGCGCAAAAACCGTAGTAGAAGCAGTTGCTTCAGCCAAAATAGCCGCAAATACATTAGATGAATATGTAAAAAGCCAAGAATAATTCTTGGCTTTTTCTTTGACTACATTACTAAATCGAAATCAATCGTTCTGTTGTCGAGCGAAACTTTTTCCACTCTGATTTTCACTTCATCGCCAATTCTATATATTTTGCTCGTCCTTGACCCGACAAGCTCAAGTTTTGCCTGATCGAAATCATAGTAATCATCGTCTAATTCTTCTAATCTCACTAACCCCTCGACAGTGTTTTCAAGTTCGACGAAGAATCCGAAACCAGTTACAGAAGAAATCATGCCGGTATACTCTTCACCGATTTTATCCTGCATATATTCAGCCATTTTTAAATCATCGACATCTCTTTCGGCCTTTTCAGCAACTCTTTCAGTTTCAGAAGAACGCTTTGCAACATCAGGTAAAATCGCAACATAATGTTTTCTTCTCGAGTCATTTATCTTTTGGTTTAAATCTTCTTTGATGATCCTGTGGATTTGAAGATCTGGATAACGTCTGATCGGTGAAGTAAAATGAGAATAATACTCTGCAGCCAATCCGAAATGGCCTTCTTCAACATCAGAATATCTTGCTTGTTTTAAAGATCTCAGCATCAATTTGTTGATGATATGCTCTTCTTTTTTACCCTTTACTTTTCCTATGAGTTCTTGAACCGCCTTTGGATGGATGTTTTCCATATTACCCTTTATCTTATATCCGAAATTATAGATGAATTTATTGAACTCATCAAGCTTTTCCTGAGAAGGACTTTCATGAATTCTATAAAGAAACGGCATCTCTATCCAAAAATAATGTTCAGCGACAGTTTCATTGGTTATCAACATAAATTCTTCTATAATACGATTTGCAACTCTCCTTTGTCTCTTTTTAATCTCTATTGGTTTTCCGGTTTCGTTCAAAATTATATAAGATTCAGCAAAATCAAAATCTATCGCACCTCTTCTATCTCTACTTCTATTCAATATTTCAGAAAGCTCTTTCATGCTATAAATCATTTCTTTGATCTTGTCTAATTTTTCACTTGGTTCCACGCCCTCGATATAATCAGATATTTCCGTGTAGTTCAGACGGTAACTGTTTTTTATCACAGATTCATAAATTTTATGATTTACAACATTTCCGTTATTGTCGATCTCCATATCGACTGACAAGGCAAATCTATCTACGTCGGGGTTTAGTGAACACAGACCATTGGAAAGTTCCTCTGGAAGCATAGGTATGACGCGATCAATAAGATAAACAGATGTACCTCTATAAATCGCTTCTTTATCCAAAGGACTGTTTTCTTTTACATAGTGACTTACATCAGCAATATGAACACCTAATAGAAAATTCCCGTTTTCCAATTTTTTTAGCGAAATTGCATCGTCAAGGTCTTTAGCATCTACACCATCGATTGTAATCACCAGTTCATCCCTCAAATCGACTCTGCTTTTCATTTCACCTTTATCTATTTCCTGGGGAATCTTTCTTGCTTCGTTTATAACTTTATTTGGAAATACTTCCCTTAATTTATGTTGTTTTATAATCGAGAGTATATCAACTCCAACATCATCTTTATCTCCTAATATTTCAACTACTTTACCTTCAGGATTTCTTCTGCCGTCCGGCCATTTTGTAATCTGTACTACAACCTTTTGATTTGTTTTAGCCCCGCTGAAACTCTTTTTAGAGATGAATATATCTCTTCTGATTCTCTGATCATCAGGAGTAACAAAACCAAAACTTTGATTGATTTCCAAATTTCCTACAATCATCGTATTATTTCTTTTTACTATGCGTTCAACCCTGCCTTCTTTTTTTCGAGCACCATTATTAATTTCTGTTACATAAACAAGAACTTCATCTCCGTTCATAGCACCCATGGTCAAACTGGCTGGAATAAAGATATCCTGAATAGTTTTATCATCAGGAATTAAAAATCCAAATCCCTTTTGTGTAATCTGTATTTTTCCCCTGATAAAATTAAATAGTTTCGCCGTCCCGTATTTCCCTTTTTTAGTTTTAACCAAATACCCATCATTACTTAATTCTTCTAATATATCACTTAACATTTTTATTTGAGATTTATCTATTCCCATCATCGCTGCAATCTCATTTTCAATAATGGGACGTTCCAATTTTTCTAATAAATCCAATATTTTCTCTCTTAATTCCATTATTTAACCATCTCCCTAATTCAATTATAATAAAAAAAGAGCCCAATGTCATAGACATTAAACTCTTTTTACAAAATTTTATTTTTTTTTATAATAATCCGCCAAATTGAATGAAGATCGGTGCGAATACTAACGCCACAATAGTCATTAACTTGATCAAGATATTCAATGACGGTCCAGAAGTATCCTTGAACGGATCACCTACTGTGTCTCCGACAACTGCAGCCTTATGAGCCTCAGAACCTTTTCCGCCTAAGTTACCTTCTTCAACATATTTCTTAGCATTATCCCAAGCTCCACCAGCATTCGACATGAAAATAGCCATTACAACACCAGTAACAAGAGCACCTGCAAGCATGCCGCCAAGAGCTTCAGTTCCAAGAATCAAACCTACAGCCAACGGAGCAAGAACAGCCATCATACCAGGTACAATCATCTCTTTAAGAGCTGAAGCAGTACTGATTTCCACACATTTAGCATACTCAGGTTTACCTTTGCCTTCCATGATTCCAGGAATTTCCCTGAATTGTCTTCGAACTTCTTCAATCATTTCAAAAGCAGCTTTACCAACAGATTCCATTGTTAAAGCAGAGAAAACAAAAGGCAAAACACCACCTATGAACATTCCAATAATAACAAGCGGGTTCATGATATCAATTGCAGTTAATCCAACAGCTTTAGAATAAGCAGCAAATAACGATAAAGCAGTCAATGCAGCACTACCGATTGCAAAACCTTTTCCAATAGCAGCAGTTGTATTTCCAACCGAGTCAAGTTTATCAGTTATTTTACGAACTTCTTTTGGTAATCCACTCATTTCTGCAATACCACCGGCATTGTCCGCAACAGGACCATATGCATCAACAGCTACTGTAATTCCAGCAGTTGACAACATACCTACAGCGGCAAGCGAAATACCGAAAAGCCCTAAAAATTTAAATGAAACCAAAATAGCTATAGAAATAAATAATACCGGATATCCTGTCGACATCATACCAACAGCAAGACCACTTATGATTGTAGTCGCCGGTCCAGTTAAAGATTGATTTGCAATCTTTTTAACCGATTTATATTCAGAAGATGTGAATATCTCTGTAACTTGACCAATCGCTATACCCGCCATCAATCCTATTCCAACTGCAAAGGCAGCATTATAATCACCAAAATAATAATTGCTTAATAAAAACGAAGCAACAATTACGATTAATCCACTTACATAAGTGGCATTTTTAAGCGCTTTATGTGGATCTGAATCTTCCTTTCCTCTAACGAAGAAAGTACCAATTATCGAACCGATTACACCTACGGCAACTAAAGCAAAAGTGAATGATACTCCGCTTGCCCCAAATGTCAATATACCTAATGTAATAGCACCAATTATCGAACCGACATATGATTCAAATAAATCGGCACCCATACCCGCTACATCACCAACATTATCACCAACGTTATCAGCAATAACCGCTGGATTTCTCGGATCGTCTTCAGGGATACCAGCTTCAACCTTACCAACAAGGTCAGCACCGACATCAGCAGCTTTAGTGTAAATACCACCACCGACACGGCCGAACAACGCGATTGAAGAAGCACCTAAACCAAATCCTGTAACAATTTGTGGGTCTCTAAATATATAATAAACAATTCCAATGCCTAATAAACCGAGACCAACTACAGACATACCCATTACTGCTCCACCAGAAAAAGCCACTGATAAAGCTTTGTTCATTCCACTTACTCTTGCAGCATTTGCTGTTTTAACGTTTGCTTGAGTAGCAACTCTCATTCCAAAGAATCCTGCCAATGCAGAAAACAATGCACCAACAAAGAATGCAATAGCAGTTTGATAACCTAATCCTATAAAAATAACTGCACCTAAAACAAGTGCAAAAATAACAAGCGATTTATATTCTTCTTTTAAGAATGCCATAGAACCTTCTTGAATATAAGTAGCAATTTCCTTCATTCTGTCAGTTCCAGCATCCATCTTCTTAATCTTTGTATTTGTCAAGTAATACGCAAAAAGAAGAGCTAGAACTCCAACAATAGCTGCTATGATAGCAATATCCATTTAATAAATTCCTCCTTCTATTATTGAAGCGCGACTAAAATCAATGCTGATAATATAAAAGTTATAGCTGAAATTTTAGTTGCTCTATCAAAAATCTTATCGTATCCTCTTCCTTTTTGCTTACCAAATAATTGCTCAGCACCGCCGCCAATTGAACCTGATAAACCTGCACTTTTTCCTGATTGCATTAATACAGAAAAAATAAGTCCCAAACTTGAAATTACTAAAATAATTGTAAAAAACAAATTCATAATCTAACCCCCTCATTGCAATTTAACAAAATAATTCTAACACATAGCAAGCATTAATTCAACAATAATCTTCAAAAGAAAAGCTTCGCTAAGTGCGAAGCCATCTAATTATTTCAAATTATAAAACGCTTTCATGCCTGGATAGCAACTGGCCAAATCCAACATTTCTTCAATTCTTAATAACTGATTGTATTTTGCGACCCTGTCGATACGAGCTGGAGCACCAGTTTTAATTTGTCCTGCATTAAGCGCAACAGCCAAATCAGAAATTGTTGTATCATCAGTTTCACCGGATCTATGAGAAATCACAGTTGTGTATCCTGCTCTTTTAGCCATTTCGATTGTATCTAAAGTTTCTGTAATTGTTCCAATTTGATTTAATTTAATCAAAATTGAATTCGCCGCATTTTCTTTGATACCTTTCGATAATCTCTCTGTATTTGTTACAAATAAATCATCACCGACTATTTGAATTTTATCACCAAGTTTTTCAACCATTAATTTAAAGCCTTCCCAATCTTCTTCATCTAAACCATCTTCTATAGATATGATTGGGTATTTGCTTACAAGTGTTTCATAATAATCTACCATCTCAGCTGAAGTCAGTTTTCTTCCTTCACTTGCTAAATTATATACTTTTTCTTTTTCATCATAGAATTCAGATGCAGCTGAATCCATTGCAATCATTACTTCTTCGCCAGGTTTATAACCTGCTTTTTCGATAGCCTGCACAATAATTTGAACAGCTTCTTCGTTTGATTTCAAATCAGGAGCAAATCCACCTTCATCGCCAACAGCAGTGCTCATTCCTTTAGATTTTAATACGCTCTTTAGATTATGATAAATTTCTGTTCCCATTTGTAAAGCTTCTCTAAAAGTTTTCGCTCCAACAGGCATAATCATAAACTCTTGAATATCCACGTTGTTGTCAGCATGAGAACCACCATTTAAAATATTCATCATCGGCATTGGAAGCGTTTTTGCGTTTACCCCACCAAGATACTGATATAACGGTAATCCAAGTGATGCTGCAGCAGCTTTTGCCACCGCTATAGAAACTCCCAAAATTGCATTAGCTCCTAATTTCGCTTTATTTGGTGTCCCATCTAATTCAATCATCAACTGATCAATCAAAACTTGATCAAGCGGATCCATACCCATAAGCTCAGGCGCAATAATTTCATTTACATTATTAACAGCAGTTAATACACCTTTGCCCATATATCTATTTGAATCTCCGTCTCTTAATTCTACTGCTTCAAACGCTCCAGTTGAAGCACCCGAAGGTATTCCAGCTTTACCCATAGAACCGTCATTTAAATAAACCTCTACTTCAATAGTTGGATTTCCTCTTGAATCCAAAATCTCTCTACCATAAACAGCAATAATTGATGCCATTTTTATTCCTCCTCTTTTTCAAATAAACTCTTTCCTGTCATTTCAACAGGCACTTCAATATTCATCATATTTATTAACGATGGGGCCAAATCTGAAAGTCGTCCAGTTTTCTCTAATGAAACATTTCCTTCTCCAACTACAATAAGTGGAACTAGATTAGTACTATGTGCAGTGAAAGCCTCATGAGTTTTTTCATCAATCATCTTTTCAGCATTGCCATGATCAGCCGTTATCAAGGCATTCCCACCTTTAGAAAGAATTTTATCAATTACTCTTCCTAAGTTTTCATCAACTGCTTCAACAGCTTTTACAGCCGCCTCAATCACTCCAGTATGGCCTACCATATCGGCATTCGCATAGTTGAGAACAATCAAGTCATAACAATCCTTATCGATTGCCTCTAATAGTTTATCAGTAACTTCGTACGATGACATTTCTGGCTTTAAATCGTAAGTAGCAACTTTTGGCGAAGGAATCAAAATTCTATCTTCACCCTCATTTTCTTTTTCCACTCCACCATTAAAGAAAAAGGTGACATGCGCATATTTCTCAGTTTCAGCAATTCTCAATTGTTTCTTTCCTTGTTTCGACAAATATTCACCCAAGGTGTTTTCAATTTTTTGTGGCTTAAATGCAATATCTACATTCTTAAATCTTTCGTCATATTTTGTCATTGTAACATAATAAAGATCTAGTAAATCTCTATCAAAATCATTGAAATCTTTTTCTGTAAAGACATTTGTCAATTCTCTTGCTCGATCAGGTCTGAAATTAAAAAAAATAATAGAATCGTTATCTTTAATAGAAGCAATCGGTTTTCCTTGCTCTATTATCATGCTGGGAAGAATAAATTCGTCGGTTATATCATTTGAATAACTCTCTTCCATTATCGCTATTGCCGATTCACCTTGTATCCCCGCACCATTGACTAAGGCATCATATGCTTTTTCCACCCTGTCCCATCGATTGTCTCTATCCATCGCATAATATCTACCTGAAATCGTGGCGATTTTCCCTACTCCAACCTCAGCCATATACTCTTCAATTTCCTCGATATAATTTATACCGCTATTTGGAGCAGTATCTCTGCCATCCATAAATGCATGTAAATATACTTTTTCTATATTGTTTTTCTTAGCTAAATCTATCAATCCCTTGATATGATCAATATGACTATGGACACCGCCATCTGACACCAATCCCAAAAGATGCAAAGCAGAATTGTTTTTCTTTACATTTTCTATAGATCTTAAAAACGATTCGTTTTCAAAAAAATCTCCATCTTCAATAGCCTTGGTGATTCTAGTCAATTCCTGATAAACAATTCTTCCCGCTCCTATATTCAAATGTCCGACTTCAGAGTTTCCCATCTGCCCGTCAGGAAGTCCTACATCCATCCCACTAGCATTTATCTCCATATACGGGTATAAAGCTTTAAATCTGTCGAAGTTAGGTGTGTTGGCTATTTTTACTGCATTACCTTCGTTTCTATCACTTATACCCCATCCATCTAAAATGATAAGAGCTGTTAAATTCTTCATAGATCCTCCTTAAAAATTCACTAATTCAATAAATTGATCTGCCTTCAAGCTGGCTCCACCGACAAGTCCACCATCGATATCATCTCGATTCATCAACTCTTCAACATTTGTCGGTTTTACACTACCACCATAAAGTATTCTGATTTCCTCAGAAATTTCCTCATCATAAAGATTCTGAATCTCACTTCTAATGAATGCAATCATCTCATCGGCATCTTCACTAGAAGCAGTTTTACCTGTCCCTATCGCCCAAATCGGCTCATATGCAATTACTATTCTATCCATCATTTCTGCAGATACATTCTTAAACGCTTTAACTATTTGTTTTTTCACTACATCTTTTTCGACATTATTCTCACGCTCTTCAAGTTTTTCACCAACGCACAACACCACATCAATATCATGCTCTAAAGCTTTCAATATTTTTTTATTAACAGTTTCATCAGTTTCATTGAAGTATTCTCTTCTCTCGCTATGGCCGATCAGCGTATTCTTTACGTCGATATCCTTTAACATCAATGGAGATATTTCCCCAGTATATGCTCCATTTTCTTCAAAGTGCATATTTTGAGCTCCGATAATAATATTTGTCCCCTTTGTGTAATCCTTCATTGATTTCAACATTGTATATGGCACAAACAACATTACTTCTACATCAGTATCTTTAACATTCTCTTTTATGGCATCGATAAATTCATATCCTTCTGAAATTGTCTTATGCATTTTCCAATTGCCTGAAATTACAGGTTTTCTCAATATTCTCACCTCTATTTATTATTTAAAACTTCAATACCCGGCAGCACTTTACCTTCTAAGAATTCTAGGCTAGCTCCACCACCTGTTGAAATATGCGTCATTTGCTCGCTAAATCCAAGTTGTGTTACTGCAGCTGCACTATCCCCTCCACCGATTATAGTCACAGCATTCATATCTGCCAAAGTTTTTGCCACTTCAAAAGTACCACCCGAATAATTTTTAAATTCAAAAACTCCCATCGGTCCATTCCAAAGTACAGTTTTCGCCCCCAATAAAAGACTTTCGTAGAATCCTATAGTCATATCGCCGATATCAAGACCCATATATCCATCGGGAATATTTGCATCCGAAGTTATCACAGGAGGTGAATCTTTAAATTCTTTTGACACTTTATGATCTATCGGCAATAATAATTCAACTCCCAAATCCTTGGCCTTTTGAATCATTTTCTTGGCATGATCTACTTTGTCTTCCTCTATCAAAGAATTCCCGACACTATACCCTTGAGCCTTTAAAAAAGTATATGCCATTCCTCCGCCTATTATCAGACCGTCAACTTTTCCCAACAAATTATCAATAACCTTGATTTTATCAGAAACCTTTGCTCCACCTAAAATCGCTATGAAAGGCTTTTTAGGACTTTCTATCGCTTTACCTAAAAATTTCAATTCTTTTTCTATCAAGAATCCACTGACAGCTGCATCAAGAAACCCAGTTACACCAACTGTAGATGAATGTGCTCTATGTGCAGTTCCAAAGGCGTCATTAACAAATACTTCTGCCAATGCCGCAAGTTCTTTTGAAAAAGTTTCCTCATTCTTTGTCTCTTCAGCTCTAAAACGTGTATTTTCAAGCAAAATAATCTGCCCGGATGCCATATTCTCTACAAAATTTCTCACTTCATCATTAATTACTTCTGCAGCAGAAATAAATTCAACTTCTCGACCAAGATGTTCATTCAATCTTTTAGCAACCGGTTCAAGAGATAGGGATTTGTTATACTCACCTTTCGGTTTTCCCATATGAGAACACAAAATTATCTTGGCGTTGTTCTCGATTAAATACTTGATTGTAGGAAGAGCACCGACAATTCTTGTTTCATCAGCAATCTCACCATCTAATAACGGTACATTAAAATCACATCTTACTAATACATGTTTATTGGTCACATCAATATCTTCAACAGTTTTTTTATTAAACATAATAATTCCTCCATACAGGATAAGCCCGAACTTACAATTAGTTCGGGCAAATAATTTTCTATAATCCTTTTTCTACTATAAAACTGATTAAATCTACAATTCTTTCAGAATAACCCCATTCGTTATCATACCATGAAATCACTTTAACCATGTTGTCTCCAATAACCAAAGTAGATAAAGCATCCACTATTGAAGATCTTGAATCGCTTTTAAAATCAATAGATACTAAAGGTTCATCAGAGTATCCTAAAATTCCTTGCATCTGGTTATCTGCAGCGTCTTTTAATGCTTTATTTACAGACTCTGCAGTAACAGGTTTATCAGTTCTAAATACAACATCAACCAACGAAACAGTCGGTGTAGGAACTCTTATTGCCATACCGGTGAATTTACCTTTTAATTCTGGTATTACAAGCGAAACAGCTTTTGCAGCTCCAGTAGTAGTTGGAATTATATTCAATGCCGCTGCTCTAGCCCTTCTAGGATCTTTATGCGCAGTATCCAATAATTTTTGATCTCCAGTATAAGAATGGATTGTTGTCATCAATGCATCACTGATCCCAAAAGTATCATTGATAACTTTTGCAACTGGCGCAAGACAATTTGTCGTACAAGATGCATTAGAAATTATATTGTGGTTTTTCGCATCGTATGCTTCTTCATTTACTCCTAAAACAAGAGTTACATCTTCGCCTTTAGCCGGCGCAGATATTATTACTTTTTTAGCTCCCGCTTTAATATGAAGAGCTGCTTTTTCTCTTGCTGTAAAAAGACCAGTAGATTCAACAACTATATCTACACCTAATTCTTTCCAAGGCAAATCTTCAGGATTTCTTTCTTTGAATCCTTTGATTGTTTTACCATCGACGATTAAATTTCCACCCTTAGCTTCGATTTCTCCATCAAATTTTCCAAATACAGAATCATACTTTAGTAATTGCGCTGCATTTTCAATACCAAACAAATCATTTATCGCCACTATCTCATAATCCAAATTCTCTCTTCCTGCATATATTCTAAATGCAGTTCTTCCAATTCTTCCAAACCCATTAATCGCTACTTTAACACTCATACTTTACCTCCTAATAATTTTTGTGATTTCCTTTGCACATTCAAAATCTGTAACTAACACAAGATTTTTGTTTATTTTCGAAATCGAAACAATTGCCTCAGCTTTATCTTTACCTCCAGCAATCGCAATCAATCTTTCTAATTTTTTAAACTGCTGCAGACTTATTCCAATAGTTGAAATTTCATGTACGATTTCACCTTTCTTATTGAAATAGCACCCGAAAGCTTCAGATACAGCACTAGCAGACATAATTTCATTATACTGCTTATCACTTAAATCTCTTCTTTCAGCCATAACATCAGCTTTTCCAATACCAAATACTAAAAAGTTTATTTTTTCAATTATTTCAATCGTTTTTTTAATATTAGGTTCTTCTTTTAAATACTTGATTGATTCTGAGCTTAAAAAATCCGGAGTATATAGATACATATACTGAGCATCTAGTTTTTTAGCTAAATTTTCTACCAATGTATTAGCTTGATATTTGGTGCTTTGCCCCAGTCCGCCTCTTGCTGGAACAACAATCGCATCCTTGTTTTTCCGACATTTATTGGTATAGCCATTCACTAGACTTTGTATTGAAGTCCCGCCAGTAAGGCCTATTACATCACCTGGCTGCAAAGATCTGCTTAACAGCTTTGCACCTTCTAATCCCATATAATTAAGTGTTGCACTAAAATCATGATTGTTCGAATCTACAATCACAATATCTTTAATACCCAATTCTTCTAAAATTACTTTCTTTAAATGTGAAAATCCATAATAGTGACTTTCAAATTTCTCTAAAATTTCTAACAAATCAATACCTTTATCTGATATGACCATACCTTCAGAAAGATAATTCAAAATTCCTTTATCTTTCAAGAAATCAGCATCATTTCTAACTTGTCTCTCACTTGAATTACTTTTAGATGAAAGATTTCTCCTACCTATCGGTCCATAAGCTTCTATCAATTTCAACAATTGATATCTTCTGATAAAAATCTCTTTTGTTTCAGGAACAAGAATATCTAAATTATCTAAATTTTTATAAAAATCTTTCATGGCTTTTTCACCTCCGGAACATTATTGTCCCTACGTACAATATTTGTCCCTCTATCTATAACACTATTTTAACATACTGGACGTATTTGTCAAACATTATATCGCTTTCGTTTTGATGAACCTGAAATCCCCATTTCATCTCTATATTTTGCAATTGTTCTTCTCGATATTTTAATTCCCATAAGATTAAGTTCGTTTGAAATTTGCTTATCGGATATCGGTTTGCTCGGTTCTTCTTTTTCAATCATTTCTCTAATACTTACTTTTATTGTCTCTGATGATATTCCTTCTCCATATAAAGTACTGACACCGCTTTGAAAAAAATATTTCAACTCATATAAACCACTTGGAGATTGAAGATATTTTCCATTTACAGCTCTTGATACTGTCGATTCATGAACTTCTACCATTTCGGAAATATCCTTCAAAGTCATAGTTTTCAAATATATCTTTCCCTTATCAAAAAAATCTTTTTGATAATGTAAAATCGCCTCTACAACTTTGTAGATAGTAGACTTTCTCTGTTCAATACTTTTAATAAGAAATAAAGCAGATTGAATTTTTTTCTGAATATAGTCTTTTACTTGAGGATCAAGTGTTTTCTTTTCCATCAATTCTTTATAATACCTGCTTATTCTCAATTTTGGAGCCGTATAATCAGTAACAACTATTGTATATTCACCATTATCTTTCGTAATGGTAACATCTGGCTTAATATAGCGATTGCCTTTCATTGAAGAATATAACCTTCCCGGCTTCGGCTCTAATTTCCTGATAAAATCCACGGCATCCTGTATTTCGATAATGTTTTTATTGAGACTTTTAGAAATATTCAATAACCGGTTGTTTGCTAAATCTTCTAAATGATCTCTAGCTATAATAATTGGAAGTTTGTCCTCTAAAGACAAATAATGTAATTGAATCAACAAACATTCTTTAATATTTCTAGCTCCGACACCTATCGGTTCAAACGTCTGAATCGTCTGTACAATTTCTTCAATCTCACCCTCTGAAATTTCAAATCTACTCATAACATGCTCTTCATCGTATTTCAAATATCCGTTCTCATCGATGTTTTCAATGAGAAACATTGCTATTTTTTGATTTCTATTATCTAAAATTGTAAACTGGAGTTGAAATATCAGGTAATCAATAAGCGAATCTGTCTGTGGAATAATATTTACATAATCTTCTTTTTCTTCATAGTCTATCTTCTCATAATAATCTCCACTAAAATATTTCTTAGAAAAAACACTCAAATCAATCTCTTTCATAGGAACATCTTCAACAGATTCCAATAAAGGGTTTTCCAATATTTCATTTTTTATATGGTCATTCAACTCAAGAGAATTATACTGTAATATTTCTATCGCTTGACGTAATTCGGGTGTCAAAGCAAGTTTTTGAGTTTGTATTAAGTTTAATCCATAATTCATTTTCATAAGCAATCCCTCATTAAATTCTAAATGTATCTCAGTGGGCACAACTACATTATATAGAAATATACACTTTTAATAAAGTGTTTTATTTGCCATTTATCCACTACATGAGTATTTCTCACTATTTGTTTATCATTTTCCACTGTTTTTCAATTCCATCTTCTATTAATTGAAATACAAAAAAATGATGCTAATTTTAATTAGCATCATACAAATAAACTTGATTTATCCGATGACTAAGAATTCTACAATCTCTAGATAACGATTTCTAAGCATCATGAATAGAAAAAATTGCTTAATTGTATAATGAAGTTGAACTAGTAAAAAAAAATCCATAATGGGTCAAACTGTATTATAATTGTATCGTTAAAAACAATATTATATACAGGAGATGACCTCACTATGGACAATATTAAT
>JAYENG010000106.1:0-2400 GCA_034721975.1 Bacillota bacterium | reverse complement strand
AATAAAGATCAGATGAAAAATGGATATAGAATCATATTTACTGAGGAGGATATAATTATGATGGAAAAAAATAGAGTTAATAAAAAAAGATATGGAGTAATGAGTTTAGTGGCATCACTTGTATTGGTTTTAATATTAGGAACAAGTTACATCGACAGTAATTATGCAGTGTATGCTCTTGCAACGCTTGACATTAATCCAAGTATAGAATTATCTTTGAATAAAGGTAATGAAGTTATTAAAATTACTGCACTCAATGAAGATGGCGAAGAATTTGAAGATTGGGATTTTAAAGGAATGAATATAGAAGATGTAGTTGAGGTCATTGTAGATAAAGCAAAAGCACAAGGATTTATTAGTGATTTAGAAGAATCGTATGTAATGGTTACAACAGTGCAAATGAAAGGCAAAGATTCCAGTCAGGTTGAGGGAATAAAAAATAGTATTATACTTAGAACAGAAGAAAGTGAAATTCTTCAAAGTGTTAACATAGCTACAATAGAGATAACAAAAGATGTGTATGAAGAAGCAAATGATAAAGATGTTCCAGTAGGTATTGTTGCTCTTAAAGATGAAGTGGATATTGAAAAATATAATACAGTAAAAGAATTTTTTAAAGAAGATGAAAATGTTTTAATTTTCATTGAAAACGGCGATATAGCATTCAGTGATTATAAAGAGTTATGGGATATTATTGAAGATATTATTGAATTGGGAGAAAACTCAGAAGATTTCGATGCCGATGATTATATTGATTTAATTGAGGATATGTTAGATTCGGATGATGTAGGATTAGATGAAATTATTGATGATATAGAAGAAAAATTAGAGGAAAAAGACATAGATTCAGATAGCGACACTGATTCAGATGATGATTCAGATAGTGGTACAGACGTAGACGACGATTCAGATAGCGATACAGACGCAGACGACGATTCAGATAGCGACACTGATTCAGATGATGGCACAGACGTAGACGACGATTCAGATAGTGACACTGATTCAGATGATGGCACAGACACAGATGATGATTCAGATAGCGACACTGATTCAAGTAGTGATACCGATTCAGACAGTGGCACAGATATTGATGATGATTCAGATAGTGACACTGATTCAGACAGTGGCACAGATATTGATGATGATTCAGATAGCGACACTGATTCAAGTAGTGATACCGATTCAGACAGTGGCACAGAGACAGATGATGGTTCAGATAGCAGTACAGATACAGATGATGATTCAGATAGTAGTACAGATACAGATGAAGATAATTAATAAGGAGAATAAAAAAATATTGAAGAGCGTAGAAATTACGCTCTTATTTTGTGCTGTACACCCATTTAATAAAATCCTAATAGTTTAAGTAAAACAGCCGATCCTACAGCGCCTGCGATAGGTGTGATTATTCCTCCTCTAAGCCATGAAATGACCACTGCTACCGCTAAGCATATCGCTGAGATCAAAGGTTCGTTTGCAATTCCATTTAAACCACCCGGTAAAATCAGCGCTCCTAACACGGTGTAAGGAATATAGCTGAGAAAAGTTCGAATAAACGGTGGAATTTTTTTAGCGTCGAATGCATAGAAAGGAAGTATTCTAGGTATCATCGTCACTGTCATCATGCCTAAAATCAACAGTTTAACATTCATGAGTGATCTTCTCCTTCCCATGTGTAAAAAATGTTGCAATAAGAGAAACGCCTAGTACTGTAATGATAAAACTACTGCTTTGGTTGAATAATTCGTTCTTTTGAATAAGAGAATTTATTATTCCTGCCAATATAGTCAATATCAAAGCTTTGGTAGATTTTTTACATGAAGGAACAATCAACGCTACAAAGAGTGCATAAAGAGCTATACCCAAACTGTTTATAATGATTTGTGGCAGGAACATACCTGCCAAGTAGCCGGTCAATGTACCTAAAACCCATGATGCATAGCAACTTGCCTGAAAAGTGATCAGATATTTTCCGTCGTTCATATTATTTTTCATGCTGAGAACTGAAAATGTTTCGTCGGTTAAAAAAAATCCTATTAGTGGATAATATTTTTTATGGACAGAATCAATTTTTGATTTTAATGATATGCTCATGATGAAATGTCTGAAATTCATAAAAAAAGTTGCAAATATGATGCTGGATATACCTATTCCTGCACTGATCATACTTATAGCCATGAATTGGCTTGCTCCAGCAAATACAAAAGCAGACATCATCACGCCGTCAATTATTTCAATACCTGTTGATTCTGACAATATACCAAATGTTACAGCTATCGGGAAATAGCCGACCATGACAGGTAAAGCATCTTTAAATCCTTTATTATTCATGTGAGAATCTCCAATTCATAGTATTTTTATTAAATTGTATCTTTTTTTATTATTTAGGTCAACGGATTT
>JAYENG010000105.1:0-2403 GCA_034721975.1 Bacillota bacterium | reverse complement strand
TGTAAGAGATGTTGAAAAAGGAACTTTTACAATCGATAAATACTTTAAAGATAAGAACCTTATAAATAAACTTAATATTTATGCTGATGATATAAAAGTTGATGGTTCAATTCTTTTGTTAAGACTAATGAATCAAAATAAAGATAATTTTTATAGTGAAAATGAAGAAGCGTTAATATTCAATGACATGTTTAAGTGGATCAAATTTAAGTTAGATGTAAATTATCCTGATCGACCAATCTCAGATTATTCATATTTTATGACTGATGATAATATCGATGAAATCAGTAGAGTTATTTCAGCATTCGGCACAGGTATTACCAAGTTTAACATTGTTGATGTTGCCCCTGAATCTATATCAAGTTCGATACCTAAGAAACTTTTACAAGATATCATTTCTAAACTTGAACAAAGTCATGCTGATAAGAAAAAAAATGATATTGTTGAAAGTGCAAAGATTATGTTTAGAAGTAGTAGAAAAGATTTTATGATTTTTGAAATTGATAATGAATCCAATATTAAAAGTAAAACAATAAAATTCAATCATGGAAATGATAACGTGTTTTACAATTTATCAGAAGAATCAGATGGAACTGTAAGAATTTTAGATTTGTTAGAAATCTTATTTGATACTCAAAAGGATAAAGTTTATATAATAGATGAAATTGACAGATGTCTCCATCCACAACTAACATTTAAATTTGTTGAGACGTTTTTGCAATTAGCTGCTGAAAGAAATATTCAGCTTATTGTGACAACGCATGAGTCAAGGTTGCCAGATTTTGAATTGCTTCGAAGAGATGAGATTTGGTTTGTGGATAAAGATAATGAAGGGGCATCAAAGTTGTATTCTCTTGAAGAATATAATTCTAGATTTGATTGCAAGATTGATAAGGCTTATTTAGATGGACGTTATGGGGGAGTACCATTGTTTAATACTATTTTTCCGATAAGGGAGGACTAGTGGATGCATGTACACAAAAAATTTGGTAAAAGATTAATTGTATTAGCATCATCTGAAGTAAGAAAAAAATACTTTTTATTATTTGAAGGAGAAAAGACGGAGATGTTATACTTTAAAGGGATTAATGATCATAGAATTCAATTGAGAATTAATCCTCTTATTGAAATAAAACCAATTATGCGAAGTTTCGATGAAAAAGGATGGAGTAATCCTAAAAAACTTCTTGATCGTTTGGTTGAGTATATTAAAGAGTCTCATCTGGAAAATTTTTCTCTCAATTCAATTATAACTAATGTAATCGATTTTTTAATAATAGATGATGTTATAGGGACTAAAAGCATTTATAGTCCAGATGATATAAAAAAGAAAATATTAAATTATTTTTCAAATGATAAGAAAATAGAAAAAATTGTTTAATAGTTGATAGAGACAAAGGAAGTTTTGTTAATCATCCAAATAATAACCAATATGCCTATGTTGTTGAAAAATGCAGAGAAAATGGCATTGATTTCTATTTGACAAATCCATGTTTTGAATTCTGGCTGTTACTACATTTTGATGAAGTTCATCAACTAGATAAAACTAGTTTATTAGAGAAGAAAAAATTCTGATCTAAATGTTGTACAGAACAAAAATTCCCATACAAAATATTGCATAAGCATTTTTAGAAAAAGTAGTCTGACTAAAATCATATACCACCGATGAAAGAAAGTATTATCAATGGATTAAAGTGAATGGTGGTCTGAGTGGTGTATAAAATCGAAAACTTTATGATTGGATGTATATATTGAGGGAAGTATGCTCTTAGGACACAAATCACAATATACAGCATAAAAAATGTCAAGAAAAAAGTTTGGCATGCAATATGTAGATTCGTTCCAACTATTAGGAAATTTCTAATAGTTTCAATTGATATGATAAACTATTCATGAGCCTGTAAAAATTGCTTGCAAGTTTAAATAAGAAAGAAGGTGAATTACTTGGAAAATATTAATCAATTTGTTTTGTATACAGGTGATGATGGAGATGTAAAGTTACAGATATTTTTGGAAGATGAAACATTATGGCTATCTCAAAAACTCATTGGCGATTTGTTCCAGGTAGAATCTCATACGGTCAATTATCATATTAAGGAAATCTATAAAAGCGGAGAGTTAGAAGAGTTGGCAACTACTCGAAAATTTCGAGTAGTTCAAAAAGAAGGTAGCAGAGATGTTGCAAGAAATGTGATTTTTTATAACTTGGACGTAATCATTGCTGTTGGATATAGGGTCAATTCAAAACGAGCGACTCAATTCAGAATATGGGCAACAAAAGTATTAAAAGAATATATGATTAAAGGATTCGTCTTGGATGATGAAAGATTAAAACAAGGCGAGAGAGTATTCAATAAAGATTACTTCAAAGAGCTTCTTGAAAGAGTTCGTTCGATACGTGCC
>JAYENG010000104.1:0-2404 GCA_034721975.1 Bacillota bacterium | reverse complement strand
GATTCTTTTAATAAAGCATTCATCAAAGATGATTTTCCCACATTTGGTTTACCTACTATAACTGTATTTAATCCTTCTCTCAAAATCTTTCCTGTCTGAGAATTTTTTATTAATCCTTCTAATTCGTTTTTTATTGATTTTAGGTGGTTTTTAATATCATTATATGTTACATCCTCAATATCTTCCTCGGGATAATCAATTCCAACTTCAATGCTAGCCATAATTGTCACAATCTTATCCCTCAAGACTTTTACCTTTTCTGATAATTTTCCCTCTAATTGATTAAACGCAACATCAAATCCCTTTGGGGTTTTTGCGCTGATCAAATCCATCACCGCTTCAGCTTGAGCTAAATCCAATCTCCCACTTAAAAATGCACGTTTTGTGAATTCACCAGGTTCTGCCATTCTTGCTCCTTTTCTAATAAGAAGTTTAAGAATTTGATTAAGAGGAATTATTCCGCTGTGACAATTAATTTCAACAACATCTTCCATTGTATAAGTATTTGGAGACTTCATATATACAGCGAAGACTTCATCTACAACTTTATTATTTTCGTAAATATGACCATAAACTAATTTTCTGTTTTCAAAATCAATGAAGTCTTTGTTTTTCTTTGGTTTAAACACTTCGTTTGCAATTCTTATTGATTCATCTCCCGACATCCTAATAATGCCAATTGCAGATTCATAAGTTCCTGTAGCTATTGCTACAATTGTATCATTTAACACTTTTTCCACCTCGCTAAATCATAAAAAACCCAGTATATACTGGGTCTTGAGCTATCTCTTTAAGAATATAATAACACGTCTATTTGGGTCTTCACCATCACTTTTTGTGCTGACAAATTTACTATTCTGTAAAGTCGAATGAATTATCCTTCTCTCATAAGGGTTCATGGGTTCAAGTCTAATATCTTTCCTCATTTTTCTTGCCTTATCAGCCATTCTTTGAGCTAATTTTTCAAGTGTTTTGGTTCTTTTTTCCCTGTAGTTTTCAGTATCTAAAACAACACGAATATAATCTTCTCTGTTTCGATTAACAAATAAACTAACCAAGTATTGAATTGAATCGAGTGTTTGACCTCTTTTGCCAATAAGAAGAGCCATTTGATCACCTGATAAATCAATATTTAAAACATTTTCATCAATCTTAACATTAATCTTAACATCCATATTCATTTTTTCAAATATACTTTTCAGAAATTCTTTTGCTACTTTATGAGCGTTTTCATTTAAAGTAACCAATACTTTTGCCTCTTTTGTTCCAAAAATTCCAAATATTCCTTTTGAACCTTCCTCTAACACTTCTACCTCTACATTTACTCTAGTTGCATCTAGTTCTATTAACGCTAACTCTACAGCTTCATTAATATTATTTCCTGTTCTAATAACAGATTTCATGACTGTACCTTATAAACCTTGTTTGTAAAATATTGTTGTGCCATTTGGAATAAGTTACTTACAGTCCAATAAATCATTAATCCTGCAGTAAAAGTCTTACCAAACCATAAAATTATAAGTGGCATTGTATATGCCATTGTTTTAGTAGTAGAGTTTTGAGTAGTACTCATTGTTGACATTTGAACGTAAGTAGATATAGAAGAGAAAATTGGTAATATACCTGGTAAACCTATGAAAAATGAAGGTCCAGCAGGCCAAACATTAGACATCAAATCCGGCATACTTAAATCTTTAACCCATAAAAAACCTTTACTCAATGCAGCTGTCGATAATTCAGCTGAACCAGCAAAGACATAAGTTGTTGGATCTCTTAATACTGCAAATAAACCAAACAAAATAGGTAATTGAATCAACATCGGCAAGCAACCACTTAATGGATTTATCTTATGTTCTTTATATAACTCCATTGTCTTAATATTAAGTTGTTCTTTATTATTTTTATACTTTTCTTGTAATTGTTTGATTTTAGGTTGTACTTCCCCCATTTTTTTAGTTGAACTAATTTGTTTAATTGATAATGGAAAAAGCACTACTTTAATCAATATGGTTAAAATAATAATCGATAATGCATAGTTATGAGTAAAATTAAATATAAAAGTTAATACACTCCCTAATGGCGTAGCTATCAATTTTGTTTCCTCCTAAAATTTATTCTAAAGGGTCATAACCACCTGGATTAAATGGATGACACTTTAATATTCTTTTTGCACTTAAATAACTTCCTTTTTTAGCTCCATATTTTTCTAAGGCTTGCAATGAGTACTCTGAACATGTCGGATAAAATCTACATGTCTGAGGCTTAACTGGCGAAATATACTTTCTATATAATTTTACAATTATAATTAAAAATTTATTCAATTCATCACCTATCTTTTACATAAAACCTTAACTAATCTTTTTAAGTTTTTTTTTATTTTAAAATAATTTGTTTTACCAGCTAA
>JAYENG010000103.1:0-14149 GCA_034721975.1 Bacillota bacterium | reverse complement strand
GTCTGCATCAACTGGTTGAGGTACCGGCAAATCGTATTTTCTACCGATGTTGTAATCGTCTTCACCAAATGCAGGTGCTGTATGAACGATTCCTGTTCCGTCTTCAGTAGTGACGTAGTCGCCCAAAGTCACAAAGAACGCTTTTTTGTTCAGCTTCAAGAATGGCATCAATTGCTCATATTCAACATATTCCAACTCTTTTCCCAAAAATTCATCGACAACTTCTATATCATCGCCCATTACGACTTTCGATAAAGTTTTTTCAATGATATATGTTGTTCCTTCTTGCTTGACTCTTACATATGTTTCATTCGGATGAACAGTCAACGCGACATTTGATGCCAACGTCCAAGGTGTAGTTGTCCACACCAGGAAATATTCTTCCCTGTCTTTTCTTTTGAATTTGACATAAACAGTTTCAGATTTGATTTCCTGATATCCAAGCGCCACTTCATGTGTTGCAAGCCCAGTTCCACATCTAGCACAATACGGTAATATTTTGTGTCCTTCGTAAATATAACCTTCTTCGAAGAATTTATTCAGTATCCACCAAACCGATTCGATATACTCGTTGTCCAAAGTAATATACGGGTCATCGATATCTACTAAATATGCCATTCTTTCTGTTTGTTGTCTCCATGCTTCTTCATATACAAAAACAGAATCTTTACATTGCTTGTTAAAAGGTTCAATACCATACTTTTCAATATCTTGTTTGTTGGAAAGCTTGAGTTTTTTCTCAACTTCGATTTCAACAGGTAGTCCATGAGTGTCCCATCCAGCTTTTCTCTTCACTTGATATCCTTGCATTGTTTTGTAACGACATATTGAATCTTTCAACGATCTTGCCACCACATGATGAAGACCCGGCATCCCATTCGCTGTCGGCGGACCATCATAAAAGACAAATCCATCATTTTCTTTTCTCGATTCAACACTTTGATGCAAAAGATCGATTTCTTCCCAATATTTACTTAATTCCATTTCTTTATCTTTATTGCTTTTTCTACTTAGTTCTTTATACATTTTCCCACCCCTTAAATATAAAAATCCCTATACTAAACGTATAGGGACGAAATTTTTTCCGCGGTACCACCCTGATTTATTGAAATCACAATATCTTATATGATTTTATAACGGTGAATCAACCGATATTTGCTACTATGATTTCACAAAACAGCTCAAGAGTGATTTTTCATATTTGTAAGTTGTCGATTTTCACCATGCATCAACTCTCTAAAAACTCATTAAATATTACTTGCCTCTATCAAAGCCTTTTTAATTTAATAGAATTATATCTAATTTTATCTCTTTCGTCAATCAATAAAAAAGATTGACCTTTATTTGAATGTTTCCTTTTCTTGTCGTTCCGAGCACTTCGACTAATTTAAAGCGTCCATGCCCTCTTAATGATACAATATCACCTTCATCTAAATCGGTTTTGTATTTATTTGTCATCAGATGATTTCGTTTCACTTTATTGTTTAGAAACATTCTTTGAACATCACTTCTGCTAAGACTGAAAACCTTTGACAACACTAAATCAAATCGAAGAGAGTTTCCCGAAATGATTTTTTCTTTATAGTTCGGTGTGAAGTCTTTGATTTTTTCAAAATCGACTCCTTTTATACTAACCGCCGAATTCTTAATCTTGACAAGGTTGTTTTTAATATACTGAGCCATATTTTCCATTACAATTAAATAAATATCATTATCCTTTATAAAAATATCTCCTATTTTTTCTCTTTTTATTCCTTGATTCATTACTGCACCAAGCACATCACGGTGAGTGATATTGGTCTGGTTCAACATTTCGATCTTCAGTACTTCAATCGGTATGTCGTTTTCAAATACTTCAACATATTCTGGATGCATAGCTAAAATCCCATATTCACAGAACTGATTGAGAATAATTTTTTCAATTATGAAATCACTTGCCGACAATTTTTCCTCGATCACAGGCCAAAGACTTGGCGGAATAAAATCAGTATAATAAATGGAACACTTATTCTTCGCTTGCTCGATCATTTCTTCTATATGATCAAGCTTTATCTTTTCTTCTTTATTCATCTATAAGTTGTATATCATGCTTGCGATAAATTGAATAACAAGAAGTGCAACTATAGGTGAAAAATCCAACATAGTTCCACCGAGACCGAGTTTCTTCAAAAGTGATCTGAACGGTGATAAAATCGGCTCTGTAATCTGATAAATAAACATCGCTATAGGATTATTTAAATCCTTTACAAACCACGACATCAATACGCGTGCTAGAATCAACATATTTACAACTCTAACAAAATAATAAACTGATACTTTAATAATTGTCACATTAACACATCCTTATTCCATCTCATAATCTGATTCAACAGATTTGTTTAAATTACCTGAAATATCTGTATTTTCAGGTGCTAAAAGAAAAATATTCTTTGATATTTTAAAAATTTTACCATTAAGAGCATATAATGCCCCTGAACAAAAATCGAATATTTTCCTTGCAGCATCGATATCCAAAGATTCCAAATTTATAATTACAGGTTTTTCATTTTTTAAATTATTTACAACATTTGCAGAATCATTAAAATTTTCAGGCTTTATTATCGTCATATTAACTTTGTTTTCATCATTGTTCATAGAAACCACCTTTGAATCTTCAAATTTTTTATCAAATTCATTATTATACAAATTTTGAGTTTCATCTGATATAAAATCCATTGTTTCTGTTTCTGCTAAATCATCTTCTCTCGATTCAGTATCATTTTCTTCGGATTCTTCATCATCAAGCCCCATAAAAAACTTAACTTTATCTACAAATTTTTCAGCCATATTCATCCCCCTTATTTTCTATAGTCTCTTGCTCCATAAATTCCTGTTCCTACTCTTATAATATTTGCACCTTCTTCTATGGCTATAACATAATCGTTCGTCATTCCCATAGAAAGATAATCCATCTTTATATTATTATAATCATTATTCTTTAATTCTTCAAAAATATCTTTCGCTTTTCTAAAAACCCATCTCGTATCTTCTGAATTTTCATAATGTGGCGCCATTGTCATCAATCCTCTAACTCGAACATTTGACATTTTGCTTATAGATAAAATCAATTCATCGAATTCTTTTCGATTCAATCCGAATTTCGTTTCCTCTTTAGAAATATTCAGCTGTATAAGAATATCCATAACACGATTTATTCCCATCGCCTTTTTGTTTATCTCTTTTGCTAATCTTTCAGAATCGACAGAATGGATCAAATCTATTTTTTCTATGACATACTTGACTTTATTGCGTTGCAAGTGACCTATGAAATGCCATTTGACAGGTTTTGTTATCAAGTCGTATTTTCTTTGCACTTCTTGTACTTTATTTTCACCGATGTCGGTAATATCATATTTCAATGATTCATTAATTATAGACTCATCAATAGTTTTTGTAACAGCAATCAAAGTAATCTCTTCTGAAGACTTATTTATTTTATCACATGCTTGTTTAATATTTTCTCTAACTTTGTCCAAATTTTCTTTAATATAATCCATAAATATCTCCTCACTTATTAATATATTTCTCACCATTTCTTAAAACTTCATCATAGATTTCAACAGTATTGACATTTGTTGTTTTCCCATTGATTACTCTTTTAAACGTATCATTCACAACTATTGCAAAGTTTTCATCGTATCCAATAATTTTAACCAATCTAAAAACTGCTTTATTATTTACATTTAAAATATAGACACCATATTCACCATCGACTTTTACCAGCGAATTGTTTTCTATCTTCAACCCTTTATAATTGACAGGAAGCAATTCAACATGCATTTTTCTGATTTTTTGCAAATCACTTATTGTATGATTCATATTAAGCAAAACAGCAATGTTATTTCCTTGATCAATGATATCAACAACTTCACCGCTGACCTTTTCTCCATTTATTACAACTTGAACTATTCTACCGACATCAAAAAAATCTTGATGAAATTTATCTACCAGTGAAATAAACTTCCAGTGATTGCTATTGACCACTTTATATAGTATATCACCTTCATTGACAAATTGAGTCGAGAAATTTTTTGCATCCATAATCTGTTTATTCAACAAATTGAAATCAATCTGATACAAATTTATATCTTTTAAAATATTTTCATAACCATCAATATAGTAGCTGATTATCCCAGACATCGGAGCTACAGATTGTGTTACCGCATCAGAAGTTTTCTCCGATACAGTTATTTTATTATCTTGAGGCATATCTAAAACACTCAATCTTGTTTTTTTATCAAGTTTAAGTTTCAATTCTTCTTTTAAACCATATATCTGTGAATACCTGCCGTTATCAATTGATTCCTTTATTTTAAAAAAAATAAAATCGATATCATAATTAAGGTCTTCGATGTCAATGCCGACGTTTTGGCTAGGTGGCAAAATTGGATATTCACCATCCATATTTTGTTTACTAGAAGCATTTGTTTGTATTTGAGCAACCAATTGATTATTTTTAATCTTTTCTCCTTCAGCAACAAAATACTGAACTTTACCGCTGCTGTTAGTAGTGATGATTTTTTCATCTCTTATTATAAAACCGTCAGATTCAATAGAAATATCAATATTCCCATATACTAATGGATAGGAAATATCTCGATTCAGTAAATTATTAACGAAAATATAATAACCGGCAAAGATTAATAATAAAAAAAATAATATAATTTTTAATGAAGCAAATCTTTTTTTCATGTTTATCACCATTCACAAGATATTCGCCTGATCATCTACCAACTGTTATTTTCAATTTCGTGTTTTTTCTTCCTCAGCATCAATTGCATCACTGATTTGCTAGGATCTTTATTTTCATATATCACTTTATATAGTTCATCCGTGATAGGTGTCACCGCACCTAATTTTTTTGATAATTCATAAGCTGATTTAATAGTGTATATTCCCTCGACAACCATTCCAACACTTTTTATAGCCTCATCCACCGATTGACCCTGTCCGATAAGTATTCCACAGCGTCTATTTCTAGAATGCATGCTTGTACATGTTACAATTAAATCCCCAATGCCTGAGAGACCTCTAAATGTCTCTTTCGATGCTCCTATGATTTCACCGAGCAGTGCTATTTCATTCATTCCTCTAGTCATAAGAGCAGCCTTTGTGTTATCTCCAAATCCCAATCCATCAGCAATACCGGCACCTATAGCAATGATGTTTTTTAAAGAACCTCCCAGTTCAACACCAATCACATCATGATTTGTATAAATTCTTAAGAATTCTGAACTGAAATTATCTTGTATCATTGTTGCAACTTCCATGTCAGTTGAAGCTGCAACAAGAGTTGTCGGTAATTTTCTAGCTACTTCTTCTGCATGTGAAGGCCCTGATAAAACAACATATTTATTTAAAGGCAAATATTCTTCAACAATTCGGGAAATCGTTTTTAATGAACTTATTTCTATACCCTTGGCAAGATTAACAATAATCTGTTCTGGAACAACAAACTCTTTCGCTTTCTCAAGTACTTCTCTAACTGCTTGAGAGGCGACCGCGATTATTATAACTTCTTTGCCGTCAATTGCCTTTTCATAATCATTTGTCAATTCGACATCTTCGTTGATTTTAACATTCGGCAAATACTTCTCGCTGACTCTTGTTTCCTTAACTTTATCAATATACTCTTTATTGCGTCCGTAAATTGTAACTTCATGTCCTAATTCACTCAATAGAATTGAAAGACTTGTGCCCCAACTACCAAACCCTAATATACAAATTTTCATTGAAATCACTCCGTTAACTTCGTTTTTCTCTTACTGATAAAACAATTGGTGTTCCTTCAAAATTAAAATTTTCTCTTAACTTGTTTTCAAGATAACGCATATATGAAAAATGAGCTAACTCTCTGCTGTTTACAAAAACAATAAATTTCGGAGGTTTAACCCCTACCTGAGTAACGTAATATATTTTCAAACGCTTACCCTTGTCTGATGGAGGTTGATTCAAAATAATTGCTTCATTGACTATGTCGTTCAATAAACCAGTTGAAATCCGAAATGATTGATTTTGATGAACATAATCAATCATTTTAATGATCTGATCAACTCTGTGACCAGTTAATGCTGAAATAAAAACTACTTCAGCATAATTAAGAAATGCGAGTTCGTTTTTTATTTCTTTTGTATAACTGTTGAAAGTCGAATTGTCTTTTTCAATAGTATCCCATTTGTTTACCACAATGATAATCCCTTTGCCTTCTTCATGGGCATATCCGGCAATTTTTTTATCTTGTTCAGTCACACCTTCGACTGCATCAATCAGCAATAGACAAATATCACTATGTTCTATAGATGTAAAACTCCTGAGAACTGAATATCTCTCTACATTTTCATCGATTTTTTTCTTTTTTCTTATGCCTGCAGTATCGATGAGTCTATAATGCTTTCCTTCTATTTCAATCTCTGTATCGATGGATTCTCTAGTTGTTCCTGCTATAGGGCTTACAATAACACGTTCTTCTCCGAATATTTTATTCAGCAGAGATGATTTACCTACATTCGGTTTCCCAATAATGGCTACCTTTATCATTTCTTCTTCTTCTGCAGTTTCTTCTTCTTCAGGAAACAATTTTAAAACTTCATCTAGAAGATCTCCTAAATTCAATGCATTGACTGAAGATATAGGAATCGGTTCTCCTAGTCCCAATATATAAAAATCGTAAAACGAATCTGGAAGAACTGGTTTATCTGATTTATTCACAACTAAAAGAATCGGTTTTTTTGTCATTCTAAGCAATTGCGCAATTTCTTCATCCGCTGTAGTAATTCCGTCTTTGGCATCTACTAGAAACAAAATGACATCGGCAAGTTCAACAGCGATTTCTGCTTGCTTTTTCATTTGACTGACGATAATATCCTTCGATTCAGGTTCTAGTCCGCCTGTATCAATCATTGTAAACTTTCTATTCAACCATTCTCCCTCAGCATAAACTCTGTCTCTGGTTACACCAGGATAATCTTCTACGATGGAAATCCTTCTTCCCGCAATTTTATTGAACAAAGTAGATTTCCCTACATTCGGCCTACCAACAATCGCCAAAATCGGTTTGCTCATTTAACTCAGCTCCTTTAATTGTTGAAGGAATGCTTTCCCATCAACTGGTAATTTTATCACTTTATTCTCAAGTCTATCATTTAATTCAATTAAACTCATATCATCCAAAAATATATCTTCATCCGCTTTCAACATAGCATCTGGAATAAAAGCAGCATCATAATCATTAATATCTTTTACTTGCATTAAAATATCTTTAGCTGTTACCAATCCGCTAACAGTAATCATCTCTCCAAAAAAATCATTTTTTATACCTATGACGTCTATAGTCAATTCATCATTTTCATCAGTTATCTTTTTCATCAACATAGTTAAATAATCTTTTGCTAAAAGTCCTGATATAATTAAATATTTTCCTTTTAAAGCATCCTCTTTCACATACTCCAGTACCTCTGTCTGAAATTTTCTCATAAGCCCGATGCCGTCCTCCAACTGAACAAATCCTTCATATGCTTCATATTCAGGTAGTTGATATTCTGCATCGACATAAAACTCATCTGATAAAAACGCAAATCTAGTCCCTATTTTTTCCATCATATTGCATTGAACGATCTCTAGCTGTTTTATTGTTTTAAGCGATAGTTCTTTTGTAAATGGTTTGATTTCAAATAATCCATCTCTAAATCTCGAAAGTCCGATTGGAACAATCGCTATTGAGTTGACATGTGGATACAATATTTCCAAATCATCTATAGTCTGCTTTAATTTTTCACCATCGTTGATCCCCGGCATCAGCACAATTTGAGCATTCATAGTGATATTTCCGTTTGCAAGAATTTTCATTTTGTCAAGAACGTCTCCAGCATGGCGATTTCTTAAAATCTCCGCCCTTAATTTCGGATCAGTTGTATGAACCGAAATATTAATCGGACTGATATGATATTCTACAATTCTATCCAGTTGTTCATAACTTACATTTGTCAGAGTTACAAAATTCCCATGCATAAATGAGAGCCTCGAATCATCATCTTTAAAATAAAGAGTTTCTCGCATTCCTTTAGGCAACTGATCTACAAAACAAAATATACAATTATTCGAACATCTTTTTGCATCGTCAAGTAAAGGATTTACAAAAGACAATCCAATATCTTCATCATAATCTTTCTCGATTTCAAATAAAACTTGCTCATGAGTATATTGGTCTTCTATCAACATTTCAACATATTCATCAGCTGATAAATAAAGATAATCGATAACATCTACAATCGGTTTATCATTTATACTCACCAACAAATCATTAGGCCTAATTCCCAGTTCATTGGCGATACTGTTTTCATTAACTTCTTTTATTACATATTTTTTCATGATTCCCTCTAATCCAAGCGAATAAACCCGCTCATTCTTCCTGATTCCATACCTTGTCTTCTATATGAAAAAAACAACTGTGATTCATTATACGTACAATGACCGGATAATTCAATATTATCTTTTAGAATACCTTTATTCAACAAGATATCCCTGTTGCTTTTCACCATATCAAAAAATATTTTTTCATTCATATGGTGTATATGATTTTTAAAAAACTCTTTATCTTCAAAATTTTCAAGAAAATCCTTATCGACTTCATATGCCTTGGGACTTATATTCGGACCGATTCCAACCAATATATTCTCTACTTGGCTTTCAAACTCTTCGACAAAAAAATCAATCATTCTAGCGCCGATTTTTTGCTCTGTTCCTTTCCATCCAGAATGAGCTATTCCTATGACTTTTTTTACAGGATCATAAAAATATAGCGGTGTGCAGTCAGCATAAAAAGTCATCAAAGTTATTCCCGGCACATCGGTGATAAAGCCATCTGTATCTTCATAAATTTTAAACTGATTTACAGATTCTATTTTAACAATATTATCAGAATGTGTCTGATGAGTAGCTACGGTCTTATTTCTATCAATATTCAGAGCATCAAAGAATATTTTATAATTATTATCGATATTTTCTTTGCTGTCTTCACTGTAAAAACCTAAATTCAAACTTTCAAATCCTTTTTTGCTGATGCCTCCATATCTAGTAGTAATACCATGTAAAGTATTCAAATTATTGAATTGCAATATCTTTAAATTTTTATATTCTTTACTTATCATAATTTATCCTTCTTTTCAGCTAACAATTTTGATAATTCATCAACAAAAGTATTTATATCTTTAAATTGACGATACACAGATGCGAATCTAACATATGAAACCTCATCTAACAATTTCAATTCCTCCATCAATAATTCGCCGATTTCTGATGATGGAATTTCTTTTTCCAAACTATTTATCAATTTATGTTCAATACAATTGGCTACGCCTTCCATTTGTTCAATGGATACTGGCCGTTTTTCACAGGCTCGAATCAAGCCGTTCAATATTTTAGTTCTATTGAACGATTCCCTTGTCCCATCTTTTTTAACAACAATCAGATTTACTTCTTCCACTCGTTCATACGTCGTATATCGCTTAGCACATTCTATGCATTCTCTTCTTCTTCTGATAACATACCCATCATCAGTCGGTCTTGAATCAATTACTTTTGACTCTTCATATCCGCAATATGGACATTTCATATTCTCAACTCCTCAAAAAATTAAGGCCGGAACGGCCTTATCGTCTAATTAAGAATGGTGGTCTATCTGATTCTTTATCCTCATCTTCTTCTAAATCAATAGAATGCAAGCGTGCAGATTTTTTTTCGAATATTTCAGGTATGTCTATTTCATCTCGTCCTAATAATAAATCATCCTCAATTAATTCTTTTTTAGGTTTGAGGTCTTCAAACCTTGTAGCAATAACTGTAATTTTCAATTCATCGCCAATATTGCCGTCGATGACTGCACCGAATATAATCTCGGCGTCTTCATTAACGCTTTCAGTTATTAACTGGACAGCATCATTGACTTCATGAATTCCTAAGTTTTCTCCACCGGTAACATTTACTAAAACTCCATTGGCTCCTTGAATTGTAGTTTCAAGCAATGGACTTAAAATAGCTTGTTTTGCAGCTTCAGTCGCTCTAGATTCTCCTGTTGCTCTTCCAGTTCCCATATGAGCTATTCCACTGCCGACCATGATAGTTTTGATATCTGCAAAATCGAGGTTTATAAGACCATCAATGGCGATCAAATCTGAAATTCCTTGAACTCCTTGTCTTAAAACATCATCTGCAACTTTAAAAGCATCTACAATCGAAGTTTTTTTCTCTACTATTTCCAGTAGTTTATCATTTGGAATCGCTAATAAAGTATCCACATTATCTTTTAATTTATCAATTCCACTAACTGCATTTTTCATTCGCTTTCTTCCTTCAAAAGTGAAAGGCTTAGTAACAATGCCAACAGTTAAAATTCCCATTTCTTTTGCTACTTCAGCAATTATCGGCGCGGCGCCTGTACCAGTTCCACCACCCATACCTGCAGTGATAAAAAGCATATCGGTATCCACTAAAATTTGCTGGATTATATCTTTACTTTCAACAGCTGATTCTTCTCCGATTTCCGGTTTCGAACCTGCTCCCAGCCCTTTAGTGATATTTTCTCCAATTTGAACTTTCAATTCCGCTTTAGAGGAATGCAAATCTTGTTGATCTGTATTCACTGCTATAAACTTCACACCTTTCAGTTGATTGTCAATCATTCGATTAACGGCATTATTACCACCGCCACCAATTCCAACAACTTTTATCTGTGCAAACACTCTATTATCTATATCGAATTCTAACATCGTATCTTTCCTCCCTACATCTATTTTAATAAACAAATTTTCTGGCGTCAGATGGAATTCTATCCCCATCTGATAATCATAAATCGTTATCTGCTTCCTTATAATCCATGATAACACAATTCAATTCCAAGTAGTAACAACTATATTCTTTTTTTTAAATACGTTTAAGTATATGTCGTCTGATAATTGAAAAATTATTGAACAATCTAGTACCAAAAGCGAATACCGCAGCATAATACAAAGGCATACCCAACTGATCTCCTATATAGGCCAGTGCAAAAGCTATGATTGAATTTCCAAAAAAACCTGAAATGAAAATAACAGAATCAAACCGTTCTTCAAGATTCGCCCTGATGCCCCCGAACACTGAATCTATCGCAGCCAAAATCGCTACTGAAAAATACACACTAAAAACTCCCGAGGCGGTAATTGGAATATAATACCCAACAATTACTCCTAAAACAATTCCAAAAATAGCAATTATCATAATCATTTCTCCTTTGATTTCATATACTCAAAATTTATCTTGGGGGCATATCCGGGCAACTCAAGATGGATACTTGTATTTACTTCTAAAAACAAGCCCCACTGTTTTAAGACAAATCCATATTTATCCGGTGCATTGATTGCGGCTTCCAAGTATTTTCTGTTTCCTATAGCTTCAATAATGAACGGTTGCGAATATAACTCATCATTGATTCTGATTGTAGGACCATTGCAAATTATTTCGGTTAGGTGAGGTATCACTCTTTGACCGTTTACAGCTATCGCTTCTGCTCCGGCATTTAACAAATCGTCTATAAGTGCTTGAATATCCAAATCATGCACCAATAGATTATTCGGATTTTCATCATCCACAAGTTTTCTTTCTCCATCAGAAACTATAACAACAACACCCGGCCCATATAAAGCACCGATACCAGATGCTTTTTTATATTTTTCAAGTTCTATTTTCAAAACCGATTCAATATCTCCCGTTTCATATATCGATACTTTATATTCATCAATCTTACTTGCTAAATCATCGATTTTCACTCTCAGTTTACTGTTTTCTATCTCTTTTGATTCAATCTTTCTCGTCAAACTTTCAATATCTTTAAAAGAAACATATTTACTTCCCGATTTCACTAGTTTATATTGAGTAATCAATAAAAAACCAAAAATTATCAAGAGAATAAAAATCGTTGCTTTCGACCCTTTTTTTTTCATTTTATCACCTAATCTTTGAGAGTCTTTGCGTAATCAAATTCAATGATTCCATTATATTTCGAAATTTCAATCTGATCATCTTTTTTCACTTCTACAAAATATCCCATTTCTCTTAACATTGAAACAATACCGAACCTTTGACTTACAGCACCTTCTAGAGTAGTTTTGCTTCCTATGGCTCTAATTATGAATGGCGGATATTGAGGAACCTTGTTTATAACTACAGCATCTCCTGCAGTTCTTATTTCAGAGATGCTTATGATTCTCTCATCGTTGATTGAAATTGCTTCCGCTCCTGCAGCATTGAGCTCGTTTACAAGTATGTTTATTAAATCGTATTCATAGATGATATCAGCATCAGACGGTTTACTTATATCATCCACAGGGTTGTCGAGAATGATTTGTATCCCTTCTCCCTTGACATCCAAAAACCCGCCAAGTAATTTATACTCTTCAAGTTCATTCTTTAAATTTTTGATCAAATAGTTATCTCTGGAAGCATCGCTCTCGATCTCATTCAATTTAGTCTGATATTCATCGATTTCCGATAAAAGTGCGTCTCTTTCAGTTAAAACATTAGTATATGCATTATTTAGTTCCTGCAATCTTGTAAAAGGGTTCGACCCTTCCAAGAAATTACCTTGAACCACTCTGAACTGAATAGAAATTATAATACCGAGTATCATGCTTATAATACCAATCAATAAGTAATTTTTGCTTTTCTTCTTCATAATTATCTCCTAATCAAATGGTTTGTAAATCGGTAATCCATCCGTGCTTACATCGATTATCCCTTGAGATACATCCGATTCATTTAAATCTATATATATATTGTAAAAAGCATTGAATCGATTTTCTATATTGTCACCATTTCCAAAATTTATAATGAAGTCTTTATATATTATCAAAAATATATCTCCATTCTCTACATGAATTGATGGTATGAAATTCAAATCGGAAATTTTAACTAATTTAACCAATAGAACCAATGCTTCAACTAAACTTTCATCGTAAGCTTTAATCTTTTGCCCAAGATTGAAATTCTCTATATCCAATCCATAAACCGTCATTAATCCTTTTTCGTTTTGATCTACAGATAAAGCATATAATTCTTTGTCGATGCTAATAAAACAATTTGAATAGTAAATTGAAAATATCGGTTCCCTGAGATTATAACTGATACTCAATCGATTTGGATAAATTTTATCGATAGTTGCCGAATAAATCATAGGATGTTTTTCCAAATTCTTTTTTACTTCATTGGTATCGAGCAACAATAGATTCATTTTTCTTTTTACTCCAGCATATTTCAATATCTCGAATTCAGATAGTTTATCTTCCCCGAATATCTCTATTGTTTCAATGTGAAAATAATCCGAATGAAAAAAAACATAAGTCCCAGAGCCCAAAATCATTAAAAAAATTGTTATAAATATTACTTTTTTCATCTATACCTCTTTAAAATGTTTTAATATTTCGTCTGCAATAATAAATCCGGCATTATGCAACAACACTCTTTTAGAATTAGCGCCCATCTCACTTAAAAGATTCTCATCGTCTAAAATGTTTTTTAACTGAAATGTAATATTTTGTAGATCAAAATCATTTTCCCGGATTATAAGTGCAGCTTTGGCTCTCTCGAAAGCCTTGGCATTTTTCATTTGATGATCATTCGCGACATTAGGCGATGGTATCAATATAGCCGGTAAACCTAAAGTTGAAATCTCAGCTAATGTAATCGCACCGCTTCTTGCAATTACGAAATCGGCTGCCCCCATATACAACGGCATATCATCGATATATTCAAAATACTTCAAATTCTCGGGTAGATTGTCAATCCTGTTGAATTCTTCGTAATATCTCTTGCCGGTAGCGTGATAAACAACAATATCTTCTCTATCAGACAATTTTTCAGCTATGCCTATAACCAGTTGATTGAATTTTCTTGCTCCTCCAGAACCACCAAAAGATAGAATTATTTTTTTTTGATTATCCAAATTCAGTTTTAATTTTGAAGAATCCTTATCTATATGTTCAAATTCTTTCCTAACAGGATTTCCACTTAAAACTATCTTATCTCTTTTTACTCTGAAATACTCTATTGAATCAGGAAAACTAATAAAAAGCTTAGTTGCATA
>JAYENG010000102.1:0-14274 GCA_034721975.1 Bacillota bacterium | reverse complement strand
AACTATATGTTTGTTGTAGTTTGTACGTTTCCTTACTTGCTCTATATGTTTTTTGAGATCACCGATTCCTTTATTAGGTTTTTTTGAGAAATCCATAATCAGAAAATTTTATCCTAAGTATTCTATTTCGAAGTATCGGTAGCTCACACTTAAATATATTGGCAACAACTTCTGAACATCCCAAAATTGTATTTTAACATTCCCGCCAAAATTATACTCTATATACTCTTTAATCACTTCATTAAATACCATCTAGTCACCTCCGCAACACAAATTATTTTAAATAACAACCAGATTGTTAATTGAAATGAAATTGTTACAACGAAAATTTAAAACAATCCTAGATAAAACGTTAAAATCTGAATACTTGATTAATCTATTCGTGAAACTTTGAAATGAAAGTTTTTCCTATTAGGTCGCAGCATCTAACTAGCACTGATTTTTCTTGATTTCCTGCTTATATATCGGGTAAAAACATACCGACAAATGCAATATAACGGAGTTGAAATTCGTGAAATTCAATGAAAATGAAAAAAAAATGAAGAATGACTTCATTTATTATCTTGCAGGTATTTTGCTAATCATAGCTTATCTAATACCTTGGTTTCTGGATAACTCCGTCTATATGAAAGAATTGTGGTACACTGGATGGATAATTTGGATAATCGGTCTTGTTTTGCTTTTTTTGCCTATGTTTGTTTTTCGCAGCAAAGGCAAAGTGATGAAAGAAAGCGACTGGACTAAGACTACATTCCTTGTCGACACTGGAATCTACTCTATTATTCGACATCCACTCTATCTTGGATGGATACTTATGTATTTTGCGATTATTTTATGGAACCAACACTATTTGATAATGATAATCGGAATTGCCGGTGCTATATGCGTCTATCAAATTTCAAGACAAGAAGATCAACTTCTCATCAAAAAGTTTGGTGATGACTATTTGGACTATATGAAAAAAGTGCCGAGAATGAACTTCTTCTTAGGACTCATACAATTAGTACAACACAGAAAGAATAAAAGTTAGAAACTTCTTCTCGAGTCTCTAACTTTTTTATTCTCATTGATTATTATTTCTTGTAATTGTTTCCACCTGAAGATTTAACCTCATACATTTTTTTATCAGCAATAGCTATAATATTACCAATGTTGATATCCTCATCAGGAAATACTGCTATTCCAATGCTTACAGTAATATCTCTACTATTCAATCCAAATTTGTTCGATTTGTTGCATTCTTCTAACTTATCAAGTATTCTCTTAGCTATACTAATTCCCGACATAGATTCTGAATCAGTTGCCAAAATGGCGAATTCTTCACCGCCGTATCTGCTTGCAAAATCCTCTGTTCTAATAGAATCATTAATTATTCTAGCAATCATTTTAATAACTTTATCTCCCACAACATGCCCATGTTCATCGTTTACAGTTTTGAATCTATCTATATCGATCATAATTATTTCCATTTTTTTATTATGTCTTTTAGCTCTAGAACTTTCTCTGCTTATAATGTCATAAAATAAATCATGGGAATAAAGCCCCGTCATGGTATCTGTCTTCGACAACCACTCGATTTGATAATATTGCTTATTGATTTCAATAACCTTAGAAAGTCTCGCAATTATAATACTTATAAAATCAACAACATCTTTGTTCATATCATACGGTTCATCATTTATCAACACCAGTATACCAAAGGTTTTTTTATGAATAAGTATTGGAATAGCTGCAATTGCTTCAAATTTCAAATCAGCGATTATCTGTTTCCTCATAGTCTCGTTTTTGCTTAAATCAGAGCAAATAATATTCTTTTCTAAGGCAACAGCAATTCCAGAAACTCCTTCACCTTTTTCTAATTCACTAAAAATTATTGGACTGGTTTTATTGTACTGCGCTTTTATTTCAAGCAGTTCTTTTTTATCGTCATATTCTAATATCAAACAGTTTGTAACCTGAAAATGCATCCCGATAATTTCAGTTACAGCATCGTAAATTTTTTGATTTTCCGGAAAAGAGTCAATGATTTTACTTATTTTATACAACATTTCAAACTGATCAGCTTTTTTACGAATTGTATTTTCATTTCTATAATTTTTGTGCAATACATTTGCAAAAGAAAAACTTACAAATACTATGAACATTAAAGATAAAAGACTGGTAAATTCAAAATAGTTGAGAACAAATGCCAATGTATTGAGAATTATCGCCGCGAATGCGAGAATATTTATTGTAGATATATCATAATCCAATATTCCGGGTAAAATAATGACACCTGAAACCAAAATATGAAGCGAAAAATTATACGCTCCATTATAATGTATTAAAACAAGATAACCTATGATTCCATTTATCAAGTGAATTGATAATACACTTATTTTCTTTCTGTCTTTTTCTTTGATACTAAGAGAATAAATAAAAGTGAACAAATTTAAAAACAAATATGCTATGAATATTATCACTTTTTTATAGCTAAATAAAAACCCGGCATCATATAATACTGTGATTACTACCATAACGACCATGAATATATATATTAAAACAGCATGTTTATTTTTATCGTTCATTAAAATCACCTCAAAACAGGACTTGATTCAAATAGAATGTGAAACTCTTAGCTTTCGGACAATAGTTCGAATTTTTTAAACTGATCGACCAATCCCGAATTTCTCTTGTTTTTATTTCCACTATCAATCATTAGCTTTAAATATTTATTATCTCCTATTATCACTACTAAATTTTTCCCTCTAGAAACAGCAGTATAAAGTAAATTTACAGATGCCATCTTCTGTGGAATAAAGCTTATCGGAATAATTACTGCATTGAACTCTGACCCTTGTGCTTTATGAATCGTAATACTGTATGACAGTTCAATATCATTTAAATCTTTATATTCAAAAGCAACTTCTTTATACTGGTCAAAAATAACTACCATCGATTTTCTTACTTCGTCAATCGTCTCTATATATCCAATTTCTCCATTAAAAATTCCAGAACCTCTTAAATATGTATCTCTATCCAACCATTGAATATTATAATTGTTTTTAAACTGCATTACCTTATCCCCTGATCTAAATCGTTTGTTTTGAAATTGAATTTCTGTTTTTTTACCATTTTGAGGATTTAAAGTTTTCTGCATGACTTCATTTATATTCTTTGTTCCAAGCATACCATTTTTAATAGGAGCAATTATCTGAATATCTTTAACGGCATCAAATTTATAAAATTTAGGTAATCTTTCTGAAACCAAACTTATCAAATTATCTAGAATTTCTCTTTGCCTGTTATATTGAATAACAAAAAAATCGCCATTTTTTTCGTTCATTTCCGGCATTTTACCACTATTTATCCTATGTGCATTTAATACAATCAAGGAATTTTCACCCTGTCTATATATATCGGTCAATCTGATTGTTTCAAAAAAACCCGACTCGATGATATCATTTAAAACATCTCCCGGTCCAATAGATGGCAATTGATCCACATCCCCAATAACAACCAATTTTGCATCAAGCGGAGTCGCCTTCAACAAATAGTTGATTAAAGTGACATCTACCATTGAAGATTCATCCACTATTATAATATCTGCTTTTAATGGGTCTTCTTCGTTTTTATTAAAAGAAAGAATATTTAAATCTTCTACATACTGATATTCTAAAAGTCTATGGATGGTCTTTGCTTCACTACCCGTAGACTCCTCCATGCGCTTTGCTGCTCTACCAGTCGGTGCTGTCAAACTTACTTTTAAATCGAAGTGTTTGCTAATATCTACAATGGCTTTGATTATCGTGGTTTTACCTGTACCAGGTCCTCCTGTAATAATAGTGATTTTATTCTTCAACGCACTATTTATAGCATTGATTTGATCACTATTTAATTTTATTCTTTCATTCGATTGAAAACTTTCAACCAACTCATCGATTGAATTTGTATTAATATTCTTATAAGCTTCAAAAGAATTTATTGCCATTAATTTAGAAGCCACTTGAATTTCTGAATTATAAATGCTGCTTAAGTATATTTTAATTTCATCATCTAATTCCTGAACTAAATCACCTTTTATTATCAGTTCTTTAACTTCATTTTCTATTACACTCTTATCTATTTCCAATAATTTCGAAACATAATTCAGCAAATCATTTAAATAAAGATACGCATTTCCATTATATGAAGATTCATAAAGGTAATGTTTGATGAAACTTCTCATTCTAAAAATCGAATTTTTTTCAATTCCCATTTTAAAAGCAATTGCATCAGCTTTAACAAATCCTATCCCATCGATATCATCATATAATCGATAAGGATTATTTGTAATTATTTCGCGACTTTTTTTCCCGTATTTTTTAATTATCTTGTTTATAAAACTCGAACCGACATCGATGGATTGCAAAAACATTATCGTATCTCTGTTTCCTACAACATCTGCATATGATTTAACAATCTGCTTTAATTTGCTTTTCCCAATTCCATTTATCTTTAAAAGTTCATTAGGATTATAATTTATTATATTTAAAGCTTCTTCACCAAATTCATCTAATATTTTTTCGGAGGTAGAAGGCCCTATTCCCTTTATTGATCCAGAAGAAAGAAATTTCAATATACTCTCTTGAGTATTTGGCATCATCATCAAAAATGAAGAGAATTTGAATTGTTCTCCATATAAATCATGAAAAATGAATTCTCCCTCCAATTCAACTTGATCTCCTAATTTCATTCCATACCCATACCCTACTATAGTTATATAATTGTTTTCAGAATCGACAACTGCAACTGTATAGTGGTTTTCTTCATTCATATAGATTATTTCTTCAATAGTTCCCTTAATTTTCATATATACTCCTAAAACAAATTCAGAATTATTAAATCATCTTTTTCTATTGTATCATTATTATTGACCGATTCTTCACATAGTCGAACATTTTTAAAATGTAGATAATCCAGTGTATTCTTGAATGTAATAAACAATTTTCTTCCACAGCGCATCTTCTTGAAACACACTGTAATCAACTGTATAATTACCTTCTTCATTATTCCAAATACGGTTGAAGTAAGTATCTGTATCATTTGCCAACCTACTCTCAATCGATGCTTCGATACATACATCAGTCTCTAGGTTGAAGTCTCTGATGTTTCTTCTAGTCAAATTCGCAGAACCTCCAATCAACAGCACTTTTTCATTTTCTTCATAATTAATCATGATCAACTTAGTGTGAAATTGTTCTCCATTAGTTTCATACCACTTGATATTTACATTTCCTTTGCTCTTACGAATTAGTTCGGAAGCGGCAGGTTTATTCGGGACACCGATTTTCTCTATTCCAAAGGCGGTTTGATTGACATCCAATATCATTTTGATATCTACATCTCTTTTTGAAGCTTTGATCAATGCATTTATAATCGAATGCTCTGATAAATAGAACATCGCGATTCTGATACAGTCACCTTTTTTAGTTTTATCAATTGCAGATTTTAAATTCTCACAGATTTTTCCCTCTGTAATCAGTTTAACCTTATAATCTACTATACCTTGATTTTTCTTTAGGGGCAACTCTACATCATAGCCTGAAAAAGCCATAACAGCCAACTCTGATTCAAGCAATTCATCGACAATAGCTCCCTTGATAGCAAAAGCTATGTTCGAATTGTTAAAACTTGCATCATGCGGATTAGCGCTGCCTACCATAACTTCTTTTTCTGAAATAACGGTTTTTCTATGATTTGCTTTGAAATTCATTAACTTCAGATATGCCCTTACAGTCACATACGGCAATTTTGACGTAAAGGGGTTTCGAATCCAACCTTTACCAGAAGTTTTAAACCATTTAAATACAATATCGTATATACTCGAATACAATATATTAGAGTTGCGCAATTTATCCAAATTCGTTGTAACAACCGGAATTCCCGCCTCTTTAAGAATCTGAATGATACGAGATTCATAAACACCGTAAAATGTATTGATTTCATCAACAATTACATAAATCGGCATTTCCGGATTATTGTTTTTCTTCTCCACCAGCTTTTCAGAAAACTCATTGGACAGGCTTGGAAAACTGAAAGCTCGATTGTAATCATCATTAAGCAAAAACATATCTATAACCAGAAATTCTTCTGCTTCATCAATGATTTGCCAAATTCTATCAAATATCGCTTGCTCCATAATTTGCTTATCATTTTTTCTGTAGGTCAGATCATAGACAAAATGCACTTCTTCTGCATAAACCCAAGGGCTTTCAAATGATATACCTTTAGGCAACGCCTTATATCGACCATACAAAGCGCTCAGTAAAATAACAAGGACAATCCATCCAAACAACTATAATCCCTTCTTTCTTCTGAAAATAATGTAGAGTAGTTCTTATATATATGCTAGATAAAGGTAACAAATAAAACCCTATATTTTATTATATCAAAGCATTTGCTTTAATCCATATTTTGTTCAAAAACAATTCATATCTTGCTCAATTTGTTTTATTTTAACCTTCTGTTAAGGCAACAAAAAAGACAATTAAACTTAACAGTCTAATTGTCTTTTTTTATTTAAGCTTCAAATGCTTCTTTTTTTAATATTTCCGCCTTATCCGTTCTTTCCCATGTCAGATCAAGGTCAGTTCTACCGAAGTGGCCGTAAGCAGCCAATTTTGCATATATCGGTCTTCTCAAATCCAAATAATCGATAATAGCTCCCGGTCTTAAATCAAAGTGCTTATCTATTAGTTTTTCAATAATCTCTTCACTTACTACATTTGTTCCAAATGTATCCACCAAAACTGATACTGGTCTCGCTACACCGATAGCGTATGCAATTTCAATCTCGCATTTATCAGCAAGACCAGCAGCAACAATGTTTTTGGCTACATATCTAGCCGCATATGCTGCAGAGCGATCAACTTTTGTAGGATCTTTCCCAGAGAAAGCGCCACCGCCATGACGTGAATAGCCTCCGTAGGTATCGACAATGATTTTTCTTCCAGTTAAACCGGCATCGCCTTTAGGTCCACCGATAACAAAACGTCCTGTCGGATTGATTAAATATCTTGTTTTATCATCCAACAACTCAGCCGGAACAATAGTTTTTATAACACGATCGATTAAATCGTCGTGAATTTGCTTAAGTCCCACCTTGGGATTGTGCTGAGTAGAAATAACGATTGTATCCACTCTAACTGGTTTATCGTCATGATATTCTACAGTAACTTGTGTTTTCCCATCTGGTCTCAAGTACCTCAATGTGCCGTCTTTTCTAGCATCAGCCAGTTTTTTTGCAAGTTTATGCGCCAAAGATATAGGAAGCGGCATAAGTTCCGGTGTTTCATTACATGCGTAGCCGAACATCAAACCTTGGTCACCTGCGCCTAAAGCTTCTACACCGTTATTCATTTCACCATGTTTATGTTCTAAAGACTTATCAACGCCCATAGCAATATCTGGCGACTGTTCATCTATAGATACCAACACACCTATATTTTCTCCGTCAAACCCGTATTTTGCACGCGTATAACCAATATCGTTGATTGTCTTTCTTACAACTTTTTGAATATCGACATAACACTTTGTTGTAATCTCGCCCGCAACTAATACAAGACCTGTTGTAACAGAAGTCTCGCACGCTACTCTTGCATGGGGGTCATGTTCAAAAATCGCATCCAGCACTGAATCAGAAATTTGATCACAAATCTTGTCTGGATGGCCTTCGGTAACTGATTCTGAAGTAAATAATCTTTTTTTCATTTTTCTACCTCCTAAGTCTATTAATTTAAAACAATAAAAAAAGAGCGCAAAGGCTCCCGATTTTTCATCTTAACCTCATCTTTCAGAACCATACTTGGTTCCGTAGGAATTAGCACCGCTTTAACTGGTTGCCGGACGTCATAGGGCCTATTCCCTCAGTCGCTCTAAATAAGGATTATTTAATTGCTTTTTAAGCATATCATATGAAAATTGATTATGCAATAAAATATTTTATCATTAGAGGAATGGTTGCAATTGAAAACAATGTGCTTATAAAGACTATTTTACTTGCCAATTTATAATTATTCCCATAGCGGCTTGCAATGACTGCGGTATTTACTGCAGCCGGCATTCCCATCAGTAAAACAGATACACCCAACATTTCACCAGTTACAAAATTTCTTAGAACTAAAAAATATAAGATTGGAAATCCAATCAACCTTATAAAACTTATAAGATATAAATCAATACTTCCTATCAATTCTTTTAAATGAACGTCTGTTAAAATAAACCCGATGAACATCATAGATAATGGACTTGTCGTGTTACCGACCATTACCAAAGTACTTTTTATCAAACCAGGGATTTGCAAATTCATTAGAGATAATCCAAATCCTATGATTAAAGCATATAAAGCAGGATTCATTATAAACATTATTCTTTTCCAAAAAGTAGTCCCTGTATCTTTTTCTTTATCTTTACCTTTTGAATTTCTCTTCATAAAATAAATTCCTAAACTCCATAGTAGAATATTAAAATTCAAGTTGAAAATCGCAGCATAAAAAACACCTATATCTCCATATACAGCTTTTACAATAGGAAATCCCATATATCCTACATTTGGAAAAGTCATAATAAATTGATAGATGTCTTTATTCATCCCTTTAATTTTTAACAACTTCATTATCAAATATGAAATACCGACACTAGAAATAAAAAGCGCAGAAGCTATTATCCAAAGCTTGACAGAATTAGCCAGCATTTCATCTGTAAAAGATAAATTTATCGATGTAACAATAAATGCAGGCAAAGCCACATTCAAGATAAACATACCCACTTCTTTTTGAAAATTATTTGTGATCAGCTTCAGTTTTTTTACTAAAAAACCAAAGAATATCAACAGAAACAATGTTACTACTTGATCAAATCCCAGCAATTATTACAACCCCTCTTCAATATACTCAATGAAATCACCATGCCCACTTTTAATAAAATCAAAAAGAATAGGATGGCGAAAACCGAATTTTCCCAACAATACAATATTATAATCTTCAAGAGTATTTATAACAAGTTTTATCACTCTCTCCAATTCATCGATGTTTTCACCGCCAAATACCATTTGTCCATTATAGGTAAGATAAACATAAGCTTTAACATCACCGTTTAAATAATACACTTCTCTATCGACATGATTATTGTGTTCATAAAAACATGTCAACAAAACACCATTTTCATGTTCATTTATCATATAATGTCCTATTGTCTCTGCAATTGCCGATATGACATTTGAAGAATTTTTCACTTCAAATACTGTTAAATATTCATCTTTGCTAAGTTGCATGGCAGCTTCATAATGAGATATTTTCAATTTGCTGATGCGTTTAAGCTCTGCTATTTTTTTGTTGTCAACTTTTAAATGATACCTCTCGTTCATATATCCACTGTCTGATAATATCAAAGTTGTTGAAATGTAATTTTCATCACCGAGAGATTTTATTGAATTTTTTATAAGTGTAGTATCTTCTATATAACTGTAATTTATTTCCTCGTTTGTAAGAACCTTCAACCCCAAAACATCATTGCCGACCAGTCTCATAAAATAATAATTGATAAGTTCGCAATCGCTATTGATAGGCTTGCATATTTTTTTTATTGATTTCTCATATGATATGGAAGTATTCGAATATATATCGATCCAATATAAATCTTCTTCTTCAACATTTACAATGCCTTTTTCTCTTCCGCTCATCACTATGGAACACGCCTCGTCAAAACTTATCTCTATAAGATTTCCACCTAACCCTCCGTATGAACTCGCAGATATATAATCCTCAGTCATAGAATTGATGTTCATTCCTACATTAACTCCGTCAATTCCATCAGTTTCATAGTCTAGATGAATTAAAACAAGATATTTATTATTCTCATCATCTACAAAATAACTCTTAACCACAACAACACCCATCAATCGGGTGTCGGTGGCATAACTTTTCAAATGTCTCATTAAATCTTCCCGATAAAATCATTTAACATTTTTTTCATTAGATCCATCTTCTTATTTAATTCATCATAACTTTTCTCACAGACCGATATATATATTTTCAATTTTGGCTCCGTTCCAGATGGCCTTACTGCAAACCACGATTGATCTTCATAAATAAATTTCAACACATCTGCATTGGGCAGTCCAGTATCATCTTTTAAATAATCAACTTTATCGGCATAATCCATACCATGATAAACAAATGAATCGAGAGATCTGAACCTATCTATCAAGTCTTTCATTTCTTGCTGTCCCTTGCTGCCTTCAAATACAAAAGACAGAAGCTCTTCTTTAAAATAACCATTGCTCATATAAATTTCTTCAAGTGCGTCAATAAGTGTTTTACCATTTTTCTTATAGTCATCCGCCATCTTTGCAATGATCAACGCAGTATTTACCGCATCTTTATCTCTAGCATGATCTGAAGTTAAATAACCATAACTCTCTTCAAAACCCAAAACGAACTTATCTTTCGTTTTATCAAAAGATGATATAAGCTGACCGATATACTTAAACCCTGTCAATGTCTTATATACTTCGGCATCATACTTTTTAGCGATTTCATCAATCAAATGCGAAGATACAATAGTAGTGATTATGGATTGATCAGCTTCGTCTTTCAATAAGTAATTCGCCAATAAAGCGCCCATCTGATTGCCGTTGATGGTTTCATACTCCCCGTTATGCAAAACCATTACACCAACTCTATCTGAGTCTGGATCAGTTGCAACTAAAATATCAGCCTGATTTTCTTTGCCCAGAACTTTAGATAATTTAAAAACCTTTTCATCCTCTGGATTTGGATAAGGAACAGTTGTAAAATTCGAATCGGCAACCATCTGCTCTGGCACTGTATAAAGATTATTAAATCCAGCTTTCTTAAGCACTTCAACAACCGGTCTGGCCCCTGCACCATTAAGCGCTGAATATACGATCTTCAATTCCTTGTTGCTTCTATCTTCAACCAATTTAAGAATTGTGTCATAATACTCATTATAAAAGTCGTCACCTAAATAATTAATCAACTCATCGTTTCTTTCATTCTTCACGTCGATAAAGTCGAGTTTATCGATTTCCTCAACAATACGCTCGGCATCATCCGGCAATAACTGATACCCTTCTTGATGATATACTTTATATCCATTGTACTGAGCAGGATTATGACTAGCTGTTACAACTATTCCTCCACTTGCCTTCAACTCCCTTATTGCAAAAGAAAGTTCCGGTGTTGAAGCGATGCGGTCACAAAGATACACCTTTATATTATTTGAACTAAGTACATCAGCAGATTTTATAGCGAATTCTTTAGACATCCTTCTAGAATCATATGCAATCGCCACACTTGGTTCATTAAATTTATCATTTAAAAAATTTGCATACCCCTGAGTCACCTTGCCTACGACATACACATTCATACGATTGCTTCCAGCTCCTATGACACCTCTAAGACCAGCAGTTCCGAAACTGAGATCTTTATAAAAAGAATCTTCGATTTCTTCTTCAGACAATCTTTTCAACTCTTTTCTAAAGAATTCATCAAAATATTCATTATCACACCACGATTTATATTTATCCATATAATTCATTTTTTCACCCTCTATTCTACTAATAATACTGACATGATTTCAACTATGATTTCATTTTTATGTTTACCTATGGCAATATTTCCTTGTTTGAGAATTTTTGAGATTAATTTTTGATTGTCATAAAATACTTCTTTTTCATTTTCTACAAGCTTTTGTTTAATCTGATCCAATAATTCTCGAATGGTAAATATCTGATAACGGTTTATCATTAAATATTCAGAAGCCACTTCTATCATCTCGGTAAACAGCTCTTCATAATCAGCATTTTTATTTAATTTCAACATGTTTGCAATTTCAGGCATAATTTGTTCAAATATTTGCCTTTTACTTTTTATCTTTTTAAATCCTAAAATTTCAGCTAAAGAATTGATCTTGTTTTCAGGCATACTGTATAAATATTCTAAAATTATTTTTTCATCATACGGTTCGATACAATACTTTTTACCTGCATACTCTCGGTAAACTCTTAATGTATCGTAATAACCCATCAACAGATTCTCTCTAGATCTTTCTATGGTTATTTCAAGAGTTCTTCCTACATCACCAGATGGTTTTATTTTAATTACTTCAAGACGGGATAAATCCACTTTTTGTTTCATGCCCAAACCCCTGTTTTCGACCAAAATAAGTTTGTTGATCCCTTTCTTTGTGAGCATCAATTTTATCGGCTGATTATCATAAAATCCTCCGTCAATAAAAATTTTTCCATTTATTCTTTCCATTTTGAAGATTGGAAGCCTGGCACTGGCTATAAGATATTCATGAAGTTGACCTTTCGGGATATCTTTGACAAAGACTTCAATCGGCTCCATATCAGTAAGAGAAACCGTGACTAAACCAAAATCAATCTTTGAATTTCTAACCTTTTCTTCATCTACTTCTCTCTCGACAAGTTTCTTGAACGGAGTAATATCCAGCCCTCTATTATTGAAAACATCCTTGAAATACTTGATGTACGAAGAAAACAACTCCGAATCCAGATCAAGTTCACGTATTTTTTTATACATTTCATCGTCGATTTCTGACAACATCGACGGTTCAATGTCATACCAGATATTATAGATTTCTTCGAATTTATCTTGAACAATCATCACGCCGTTTAGAGCACCTATACTAGTGCCCGTAACTGCGTGTATTTCTTCCCCTAATTCTCTAAGGGCCTTCCAAACACCTATATGGTAAGAACCCTTCGTTCCTCCACCTTGTAATACTAATCCATTCATATAACCACCATTATCATTATACCATTAATCTACAATTGCAAACGCTATTTCTCCCTTTACCGCTACATTTCCGTCTACAGTAGCAATAGCATTCCCTTTTCCGATATTTCTTCTTATAGATATAATTTCAACCTCAAGTTTTAAAGTGTCCCCCGGAACGACTTGTCTTCTGAATTTAACCTTGTCGATACCAGTAAAAACCGCTATTTTACCCTTATACTCCTCCATCGAAAGAATAGAAACAGCCCCCACCTGAGCTAAAGCTTCAACCATCAAGACACCCGGCATTATAGGATTTCCCGGGAAATGCCCTTGGAAGAACGGTTCATTGATTGTAACATTTTTTATCCCTATCGCTTTTTTCCCAACTTCCATTTCAATTATTTTATCTACCAAAAGAAACGGATATCTATGCGGAATAATTTTTTGTATCTCGATGCTGTTCAACATCATATTTATCACCTCGTGTTAGTAGTTGTTGCTAATATTATACCAGTAAACTAATTTTAAATAAAGATAAAAAAACCACTGAAAATTTCAGCGATTAACGTCTTCTCGAATTTGTTACCATACTTCTCTCAAGAATATCAATATGTTCTAAACTCATGCCTGTTCCTCTTGCTACACATGAAATCGCATCATCAGCAATATATGTAGGAATACCCATCTTTTTTTCTATCAATTTATTCAACCCGTTCAAAAGTGCTCCGCCGCCTGTCATTACAATTCCTCTTGAACTGATATCGGCAGCAAGTTCAGGTGGTGTTTTTTCTAATGTATTGTGAACTGCATCACATATGGAATTTATAGGTTCATCTAACGCATCTATCATTTCTTCACTAGTTACCGTTATTGTTTTAGGAAGTCCTGTCAAGAGATCTCTTCCCCTGCACTCCATTTTAATCGACTTCGACTTAGGAGAAGCTGTACCGATATTTATCTTTAAATCCTCGGCCGTTCTTTCTCCAATATAAAGATTATGTCTCTTTCTCATAAATCTGATAATTGCCTCGTCGAATTTGTCCCCCGCTACTTTTATCGATTTATTTACTACAATACCTCCAAGAGAAATAACCGCAATATCGGTAGTTCCTCCTCCGATATCTATAATCATATTGCCGTCAGGTTTTGTAATATCGAGCCCTGCACCTATCGCACCTGCAATCGGTTCTTCAATTAAATATGTTTTCCCGCCGCCCGCTTCCATGGTTGCATCTATAACAGCTCTTTTTTCAACCTGAGTTACACCACTTGGGACACATACAATAATCTTTGGTTTGAAAAATCTTCTTTTCCCACAAGTCTTATTAATAAAATATCTAAGCATTTTTTCAGTTACTTCATAATCTGAAATCACACCATCTTTTAAAGGTCTTATCGCTGTAATATTTCCAGGTGTTCTCCCAAGCATTTTTCTGGCTTCACTGCCAACCGCTAAAATTTCACCATTGTTTTGATTGATAGCAACAAC
>JAYENG010000101.1:0-14367 GCA_034721975.1 Bacillota bacterium | reverse complement strand
TAAAGGACTTGATAAATATAAGAGGATCCCAATTTAGAAATACTCAATCATTAAAATCAGTCATTTTGCTTGCTGGTATCACTCAATTAATTGGAGTTTTAATCATGGCCAGATCCAATCATTTAAAGCATTTACGTGCTTTTAAATCTGCTGCTTAATGAATTCTTATTGAATTTTAAAATTAAATAATTCACCTTTTTTGATTCGCTTTTTTTTTGCGTGTAATCGTTAATTCATTAACGTTTTTTTATTACTCTATTTTGCAATCATCTAATTCCCTTTATATGCTAACACAATAAAAAAATAAAACATAGCCTGAATTTTACTAACTTTTCTTAATAAAGAAAACTTTTAAATAATCACTTTCTTTAAGCCTGTCATTTACAGCAAAATCTTTTGGCAGTCCAAACTCTTCTACAATTTTATACTTTGTTTTTTTTGCCTTGAATGCATCATCTATCATGGATTTGAATTTTTCCCTCGTCACACTAGAGTTATTAGTCGATGCCACAATCATTCCATCATCATTTGTAAGATCTATCGCATCTTTGATCAACCCTGTATAATCCTTGGCTGAGCTAAAAGTGAAACCCTTTGATTTTGCATAACTAGGAGGATCTAGTATGACCATATCGAATGTTTTTTCTTCGCTCTTCGCCCTCTTGAAGTACTTGAACACATCCTCGATCACTATCGACTGAGTTTCATAATCTATCACGTTGATTTCCATTTGTTCACTGGTTTTAGCATAGCTCCTGTTTGCGAGATCTACACTTTCTGTAAATTTTGCTCCACCCATAATCGCAAAGACAGAAAAGACTCCGGTGTATGAAAAAGTATTAAGAACACTCTTCCCGTTTGCATACTTTCGCATAATGGTTTTTCTAACATCTCTTTGATCTAGAAAAACACCCGTCATTGCTCCGTCATTTAAATTCACAGAAATATTTACGCCGTTCTCCTTTATTATAATGGGGAAATCTCCTCTTTGCCCCATAACAAAATCATCAGCATCCATATACTTTCCTTTTTCATCAAATCTTCTTTTCTCATAGATTCCATCAAAAGCGACAAGATTTTTAAACTGATTGATTATACTATCTTTAAATTTATAAATACCTTGGCTGTAAAATGTAAACAGATAATATCCACCATAGTAATCTATGGTGAGTCCGCCTATTCCATCCCCTTCGCCGTTGAATACTCTAAAAGCAGTCGTTTCTTCATCTTGAAAAAATTTCGTTCTTTTATTCAAAGCAACAATGAATTTACTCATAAAAAACTGATCATTTATCTCTTCATTTTCTTTCCACGACAAAAGCCAACCTAAACCCTTGTTTTGCTTCCCGACATAACCTTTAGCAATAAAATGATTCTTGTGATCTAGAAGATGAAATAACTCACCTTCCACTTTCGATAAATCGGTTTCAAAAACAAATTGAGGGACCAATAAAGGAAATCCCTCTTTGAATTTTTCATCATATTGTTTTCTTGCTATAATTTCTATCATTTTTCATCCTCACTTTAAAACGTCAATTACTCATATTGTAGACTGCTTTATAAACAATATCAACTTTAAGACATCATTTATTGAAACTTAGTTCCTTTTTATCGAGGAAATAAATTCCTAAAGATAAAAATATAATTCCCATAAACAATAATATTGCTGTAGGTTTAACGATAGACGACAGTTCATTATTATGCATCGCTATGCTTTTAATTCCCACCAACGCCCATTTTTGCGGAGTGAAGTTAGATGCCGTCAACAGTACTTTTGAATTTACAATTTCAAGCGGCCACATACATCCTCCTATCATTGAAGTAGCGGTAATGATAATCGGTGTCACCGCCCCTAATTGCCCCATCGTACTGACAAGATTTGAAAGCAATAGTCCAAGTGCCGACACAGTGAAGATGAAAGTGAAAATTATAAATACGACGCCGTAGAAATACTGTCCCCAATCGATGCCGAGTACAAATTGACCTACCAGCAAAACAATCAACATCTGCACAAAACCGATAGCCATTGTGCTGATTAAATTTCCTAAGACTATATCGCGTTTTTTAATTGGAGATACCAGAGTCCTTTGAAAAACTCTCAATTTTTTATCGTTTAAAACATCAGCCATCCCAAAGATGATAGTGTACATCGAAAACATGATATTGAATCCTATAAGCATGTGCATCTTATAATCGAAATCTTTCCAAATACTATCTTTGCCGGTTTTTACATCTAATGAATACGCTTTCCAATTTTCAAAATCATTTACATAAGTTTCCTTCATTTCATCAAAATCCAAGTCGACAATCGGCGATAGTCCGAAATGAATATTTGAAACTATTTTATCGATAATGAGATTGTTGTTGATAATGTTTTTCAATTTGTTCTCCGCTTGAATACTTTCCATCGTCTCAACACTGCGCAGTATTCCGTAATCGATATTTTTATCGCTAAAAGATTCATCGAAATACAGAGCAAAAGATATTGATCGTTCTTTCAAGCTGACAATCGCATTTTCATAACTGTTTTCATATATAACGAATTCATTTGATTTCTCAATACTTTCGATTACCTCTTTGGCAAAGTCAGAATCAGACTCGTTGATAATTCCAATAGGCATTTTATAATCACCTTCATATTGCGCCCAAGAAAACACAAATGTAAAGGCTAGCGCCAAAACCGTCATAAGAAGTATGATCTTGAAATCGTCTTTGAATTTAAGTATCCGCAGGCGTATGATGTTCAACATTTTTCCACCTCTTTTCTCGATTCATTATCGCTATTCCTATTGAAATGAACAACACTGTGATTCCAAGTAATATCCCCAGCAGACTTCTATACTCTAAAATGGAATACCCTTGCATATTTAATAAATAGGCTTTTAATGTCAATCCGTTGATTGTAAAATAACTGATTTTAGAAAACATTTTCGGCAACATCTCGACAGGCACAAAACTTCCTCCTAAAAACGCCATTATTTGAAATATGAAATTTTCCATCAAATTTGCCACTTTAAAATTTCCCGTTTTCAAAGTAATCGCTGAAATCATCACACCCATAGCGGCAACTGCCAATAACGCACATGTTGTAATCAAAGCGACGTTGACAAAGTTCCCCCAACTGACCTTCAATACAATAGTCGTATAAGCTATCATGATGCTTATCTGAACTATTCCTATAATTAATACTGTTATAAACTTGCCAAAAAATATTTGCCACTTGCTGATACCGCTTACACTCATTCTCTGATACGTATATTGGTTTTTCTCCTCAAGCATCATTCTTCCGCCCTGTCCACCCGTAAACAAAATAAACATACTCAGCATGGCGATAGAATAATACTCTGTTCAACTCACCGTTTTTTTTGCTTCAAAATTTGAATACGAAATATTGATGTCGCTACCAAACTCATCTTCAAAAGATTCGTATACTTTATCTAGATTTTCTAAAGCTTCATATCCCAATCCACTTTTTATCACAGTTTCAGTAAATAGCGATTTGGCTGTAATCATGTGATTCAAATAATCCTCAAATCCCGAAAAAACAGCAATTACAATTTGGGATTTAATGTTTTGATTAGGATCTACAATGATCTCTATCTTTATTTTTTGCTTGAAGGGAGTAATCATATTAATATAAGTGTCCTTCAAAAAATTCTCAGGAAAAACAACCACACTAGATATTTCACCGTTTCCCAAGGCTTCTAGTGCACTATCTCTCGATAAATACTCAGATGACACAAACAACTTTTCAATGTCCTCTGATTTTAAAACTTTGTCAAATATCACTTCATCTATATTGAAATCGATGTTTCGGGTGTCGATTCCTTCAACAATAGAAATGCTTTCCAAAGCTTCTTGAGGTGAAACAAACTCATATTCTCTGACGATTCCAACATTAAACTTTTTAAAATCAGTTCCACTTTGAAAACTACCAGAAAGTCCACTGCCGAGGATCGTCATCAAAATAATAGGCATCAATATCAGGATCGCCAACATCTTTTTATCACTAAGAAGTATCCGAACATCCTTCCTAACTATATTCATAAGTTTCATCATCATCACCTTAATCCCTTAAAGCCTTCCCGGTTAAATATAGAAATACCGTTTCTAGATTCGGTTTTTCCACATCCATCGACACAACATGATACTTGGATCCATTCAATTTATCCACTACAGCTTTTAAAATACCGTTTTCTCTAACATTTAAAATCAAACTGTCGCCATCGACAGTGATGTTTTGCACATTTTCTAGTCCTCCAAGCATTTGAACGAGTTCTTTTTCAACTATATTGAATTCTAAAACAACATTGAATGTGGACCCTACAATCTCAATCAGCTCGTCTATAGTACCTGTTGCGATGATTTTACCGTCGTCCATAATACTGACTCTATCACAAAGAAATTCAACTTCTTCCATATAATGCGATGTATATATTATTGTCATCCCTTTTTCATTGAGGTCTTTAACTGTCTCTAAAATATGATTTCTGGATTGTGGATCGATTCCGACAGTAGGTTCGTCCATAATCAATATCTTGGGATCATGGAGCAAAGCCACACCTATGTTAAGCCTTCTTTTCATCCCGCCTGAATATTTATCCACTCTATCTTTAAGCCTCTCTTCAATTCCGATGATTTTTGAAACCTCAATAATTTTTTCATCAAGCTCACTGCCTTTAAGTCCGTAATTTCTTCCCCAAAATTTCAGGTTTTGAAGTCCGGACAATGTAGGATAAAGAGCGATATCTTGGGGAACAATACCTAAATCGGATTGTATGAATCTATTGTTTTCCACAATGCTTTTACCATTATATACAACCTCTCCAGAGTCGGGTTTGAATAAAGTGGAAATCATTGAAATCACTGTTGATTTACCAGCTCCATTAGGTCCCAAGAGCCCGAATATCTCGCCTTCTTCAACATTGAAATCTATTCCGTCCACTGCATTGATATTTCCATAAGATTTTCTCAAATTTCTTATTTTCAACAAATTGGTCATTGCTGTTCCTCCTGTCCTTCAAACGGCAACTGTTCTTTAAATTCATCAAGCTCTTTCAGCTCATCGAATTTTATCAAATCATCTTCATCCACATAAGGAAACTCGAAATCAAATTCTTTATTGATATTTGAAATATTGCTACTTAGTGTAAAATCAATTCCCAACAGGTGCTCCTGCTCTGAGTCTATAACAACTTCGATATCCTCGCTGACAATATAACCATCTATATCTACATAAATTTCATATAGAAACTTATCAAGTTTGAACTTCTTTATTTCCTCAATGAACTCAGTCACATTGAAATCTTCTGGTAATTCGCTGCTTTTTAAATACTCCATAAACTCTTCATCTTTCATTAGTAAAATTAAAGTTTTAGACATGAACTCCTTAAATATTTCATCATTTATCTCTATCGTGTATTTAGTAGTCTTGACACTGCCATCTTTGGTATCTATTAAAATAGAGTCCCCTTTGAATACATTCTCAGAAGAAATCGTCTCTATCCAAAGCTCTTGAATTTTATCTGTGGTATCTTCACTTATTAAAAATTTATAATCCATCGCTATGAAATCTTCACCTTCTACATCGCTCACATCTATATAACCCTCAACAAACGGCAACGACAAATAAGAACCTTGATCCGAAACAAAATAATCCGCATTGAAACCAATGTTGCCATAAGAAATATATATTTCAGAATCCACATAGCCTTCTCTATAATCTTCTATAGATATCATTTCCATTTCCATATTTTCATATTTTTTTATCATTTCGATTTCATCTTGATCTAAACCTTCATAATTGTAATCCATTTCAACTTTCATATCCCAATAAAGTTCATAACTCTTTAAATCATTGGTTTTTTCAAGAGCCAGTTTATAATCGTCATAACCTTTATCATTACAACCGATCATGGTTATAATGCTCAGTAATAATATTATCAGTATTATTTTTCTCATCTAAACTCCTCCTTATGACAATATGATACATCTTGATTTGAAAAACATATGCTATATATAGTCATCGATACACTCAAAAAAACAGTGACTTTTGTCACTGTTTTATCCGATATTGTTCTTTACACCAAAAACAGCGAGCTGGGTTCTATCTCTTAAATCAAGTTTTTCCAACAATCTACTTATATGATTTTTAACCGTTCCTTCTGACAGAAATACTCTTGTGGCGATTTCCTTATTGCTGAGTCCCTCAATCAACAACATAATGATTTCCCTGTCCCCCGGTGTCAAAATATTTTCATCGAACTCGTCGCTACCTCTTTGTTTCATCATCTCAGACATTCTACTTAAAAAAATATTCGCAACAGCCGGATTCATCAATGCCCCGCCTTCATAAACGGTTTTAATGGCTTTTATGATTTCATCAGGCGATTCATCTTTCAACAGATATCCCATAGCTCCGTTCATGATCGCTTCTTGAATAAACTCTTCATCTTTAAAAGTGGTCAAAACAATCACTTTCATCTCGGAGTCATATTCCTTTATCAACTTGGTCGCTTCCACACCATTCAGCCTGGGCATTTTTATATCCATTACGACGACATCAGGCTTGAGTTCTTTTGTAAGAAAGACAGCTTCTCGTCCATCTTCAGCAATTCCACAAACCTCAATCTCATCATCCATTTCAATAATCATCTTAAGTCCTTCTCTAAGAATCTTTTGATCGTCAGCCAATAAAACTCTAATCATGATTTCCTCCAATCGGAATGAATCCTTCAATGATAAAACCTTCATTATAATATATTTTCATTTTACCTTTTTTATCAACGATTCTCTCACTTAATCCTTTCAATCCATAACCTTTTTCCATTACAGGTTTTTTACTGCCATTGTCTTTAATCCAAAACTTTATATTATCAATATTTTGAATGATTCTTATTTCAATACTATCGGCATTAGAATGCCTCGAGACATTTGTAATGCTTTCTTGAACTAATCTATATAGACATTCTCCTACACCATTCTTGTTGAAATCAATATTATACTCATACTTGATATCCAAATTGGTCTTCGCTCTAAAATCCTCAATCAATCCATTGATGAGTTTATTATAATTCACATCATCTTCTCTAATAGCTTCTACAACTCCTCTGATTTTCGTGAGTCCTTCTCTAGCGCCTACCTTTGCAGAGTCGATTATTTCCCTTGTCTTTTCAAAATCCTTATCCATCAGCCTAGAAGCCATTTCAAGTTGCATAATCAAGGCTGTCATTTCATGACCCAATGTATCATGGATATCTCTTGCAATTCTAAGTCTCTCTTGCTCTCTTGTCATATTTTCAAGTTCTTTATACAATTTTTCCTTTTCCTCTTTCTCTTTACGATAACGATTATTTAAAATTCCATAGCTAATAATTACTACATTTATCAAAAGTAAAAAAAGAACCTGTGAAATCGTACCGAGACTGAATCTTTCCTTTATCAAAAAAATAAATTTATACATGGAAACCATCGTAATGAAGACTGAAATCCTCACCGCATTTTTCTTTAATATAATAAATAATTCTATCAATATAAATATATAAAACAAATGATAAAAGTAATTGACAACATACCTGGAATTCAACTCTATAAGTAAAACTAATATTCCATCTATTAAATATGTCGACTCTATATGCTTATTGAAATAATCTCTAAGTCCGCCGATTAAAAACAAACCTAAAAAAAGAGCACCAAGAATTAATATTCTTGAGCTGTTCACATCGTCAAAAAATAATCCAAGTATCATCATCAATGTAAAACTAAAATATTTTAAGGGTAAAATCCTTTTTTCCATCTATTATCACCTTTTTTCTGTATACCCAATAATTTATATATAATTTATTTTATATACACACATTTTGTCATATAATAGAGATATGAGGGATATAAATTGAAATCATTTACTTAAAACCTTAACGATTATGCAAAACTTGCAATAAAAACAGGCATAAATATTCAACCAGGACAAAATTTATTTATTACCAAACTGCACCGAAAAGCCCCTCGCTTTAGCCAGAGACGACTGAAAAAGAATTTAAAAACTAAGGTGTCAACAATTCATCGATATATGTTGATTTTATGATAGGTGATGACGGTACACAAATTATATGAACACTATACGATGGAACTGAAGTGCAAATATTTAGCGATGAAGATTGGGCTATATAGGTGATATTATGTTTGAAATTAATGCAAAAAAAGACTTATACACTAATTTGATTTTCGAGCTCGAAAAATTGATTAGATTTGAAAAAAACAGTTTAGCAAACCTGTCAAATGCCTCCGCTCTTTTATGGGAAAGCCTTGATGATATCAACTGGGCAGGATTCTACATCATGAGGACTGACGACTTGGCTCTAGGCCCATTTCAAGGCAAACCAGCATGTGTCCATATCACATTAGGCAGCGGAGTTTGTGGAAAGTCTGCAAAAGAAATGAAACCGATAGTAGTCGACGATGTACATGTGTTTCCGGGTCATATCGCATGCGATAGTTCATCTAATTCAGAGATTGTAGTGCCGATTATAAAAGACAACAAAGTTATTGCTGTTATAGATATCGATAGTCCAACGTTTTCGAGATTCAGTGAAAATGATAAAATCGGACTTGAGAATTTTGCTGAAACGCTAAACAAATATATTAATTGGGAGAATATTTAAAGCTAGCCCGACAGGCTAGCTTATTTTCTCATCTGAATACACTTTCATCACTTCAATGATTTCATCTAGTGAATCCATAAATATATCTACCAACCGCGGATCGAATTGTATAGAACTTTGCTTTTCGATATACTCAACGGCCTTTTCTACTGTCCACGCTTTTTTATAAGGCCTTTCGCTTGTCAATGCATCAAACACGTCTATTATCGCAACTAATCTAGCTTCTACAGGTATTCTTTCTCCGATTAAGTTATCTGGATATCCATTACCGTTCCACCACTCATGATGATGCCTGATGATATTTTTGATGATTTCCAGAAAAGATGTGTCTAGTGCTTCAAACAGATGGAATCCTGTTGTTGTATGTTTTTTTATTGTTTCAAATTCTTCCACATCAAGTTTACCCGGTTTATTTAAAATATTATCCGGCACTACCAATTTTCCAACATCGTGAATAGAACTTGCGAGCTCAATTTTCGTTATCTCATCTTCATCAAAATCCAGCTTGCTGGCTAAGACTCTTGAAAGCTTTGATACCCTTACAACATGATTATGGATCCATTTGTCTCTCTTCTCGACAAATTCACCTAAAGAAATTATCATTTCTCTTTGCTCTTCGTAAATCTTATCATTTATTAAAAATTTATCTAATAATATCGACGAGTTCTTCATAAAAACTTTTAGTAGATTCCGATTGATAGAATCTTTTTTATGTTCATAGTAAATGCAGTATATGCAACCTACAGAAGATTGATATGTAGCTATAAAATAATTATCGAAAAACTCTAAACTATGTTTTTGATTCTGGATCATATGGCTTTTCAAGCTATGATCTCCCATATGACTAAGCTCTACTTGATCAATCAATAAACCGATATCTTTATCATAATCACCTAAAGCAGCAACAATTTCAAACTGCCCTTCCTTGTCCCATTTCACGACAAGACTGTCGTTACTGTTGCAATCTATGAGCGAACTGATTTGCATTAAAAAACCTTTCAACAATTCATCTTGACTACTATATTCATGCATATCACTTGAAGCCTTGATTATTTTTTGCAGTTCGATGCGGTGTCCATCTAGCGAAAGCATTTGAACATACTGATTAACGCTACTGAGAATCAATCTAAATAACCGATTTCCCTTCAACTCGCTGGATGTCTTGCAATCACCGATGTTGTATTTATAGATAAAAGACTCAATTGAATAATAACTCGAGTCTTTCGTTCTTAAGACAATTTTCATAGTGTTATTATCAAGCTCTTCTCTAATAAATCTAGAAATAGCTATCCCGTCGATAGGAGAATCCATTTTTTCATTGACAATGGTCATCACAATATCCTGATTTTTCATCAACAAGTCAAGAGCCTGAGCGCGATTGAAAGCATGCAAAAATTCAATGCTGAATTCATCGAATTTATAATCATGAATTAGATTAAAAGTTACTGTATGCATTTTAATCTCATTATCTGCAATTAAAATTTTAAATTTTGGTAGTTTGTTTTCTTTATCCATTTTAGCTCCCATTAGAATATCTCTTATTGATTATACCTAATTTCAAATAATATCTCAATCGACTTGCCATATAATTCATAATTGGAATTATTATTTTTCATTAATAAACAGCTTAACGACTATATCATCGTTACTCCTAAAAATACAAACATAATCGCAATCAAAATATATATTATATTTGCCATTTTATCTCCGAATCTTTTTCTCATTTTTAATGTTCTAGCTCCATTCCAATATAAATTCGGCTTTATAAATGTCATAGCCATGATAAAAAATCCTATTATTATTAACAATGCTCCCGCCATCAATTGCTACCTTCTTTCAGAATTAGTTTAATAATTTCATCTTCATTATTCTCAGGTTTTGAAATGCAGTACTTGTTTTGAAATTCCCCAAATCTTTTTTCCATAGCATAATATACTTTTTCAGGAGAACTCCCTTTGTTTGTAAAAACTATAGATTTTGTTTTTATATCGTTATCCATTAAAAAAGAATATACAGCACTAGCACAGTGACTCGCCCATACAGGAGATACAAAATAGACATGTGTATCATCGTTGATTTTTTCTTTTAAATCGACACTGTATTTGACCTTTTTCCACTTGGCAGCAGTAAAACCAGCTTTTATAAACCCAAATAATCCTTTGTATTTGTTTTCATCCACAATCGGAATTATTTCTACACCCAGTCCCTTGCCTATTTTCTCAGCAACACGCTTCGAATTACCTGTTCTTGAATAATACAAAACAATCTTCTCCATCGTCTCTCTCCTCCCGCTTACTCATGCATCTCCATTATACAATATTTCTTTAATATAAATCAAAAAAAAGAACAGATTACTCTGCTCTTTTAATAAATTTCAACTCATTTGCCTCGGTACTGAAAAAATCAGATAGTAGGCAAACTTGTTCAATTCTCAGTTTTAAAAATTTTCATCAGATCGTCATCTATATCGACATTCAATATTTCGTTTTCTTTAAGTATAGTATAGAATTCCTCTACTTTATTTACAAGTTCATCTCCCGATACAAATTCAAAAGTTGCTCTATTTATAAAAGCTTCCACATTATCAATGCTGTTTCTCATCATGTCGAATGATAATTTCGCCGCTTCTTTTTTGTTCTCATTGACCCAATCTATAGATGCCTTCAATTCTTCCTCGAAGATTCTCATCACTTCAGGGTGTTTCATATAAAGCTCCTCTTTTACAATGACGCCCGCATTCGGAAAAATGCCGAACCCGGGATTCGCATCGTTCCAAAGCTCTCCATAATCAATTTCACTATATTCTTTACCTTGTTTCTTGATAGCTTCAATTGCAAAACTCGCCTCGGGTTCTCTCAATAGAACATTACCAGCTTTACCCATGATGAAATCCGCCATGATCTGCTCTGGTCTTCCAAAAGGATTTCCGAATTTAAGCTTGAATTCTTTATAATCAAGTCCTTTTGATTCGATAAGATATCTTGTTATTTTAGCAGGTGGAGCATCTTCAAACAACGGTACATTAATTTCCTTGCCCTTTAAATCTCCTAAACTTTTTACATTTGCATCACGAGATAAAAGAGTGAAGTTATCCCAAATGAAAACCGCTGGCATTTTAACATGAGAATTCTTGAATTTAGATGCAGTAATTACAGCTGAAAAACTTATATCCGCTTTGCCGTTGACAATCCAACCTAAATGTTTTTCAGTTTCTTCCCATATCTTCAGTTCTTTGATATTTATCGCCTCTTTTAATCTTTCAGATTGCAAGAGTCTCATTATAATAGGGTATCCGACAGGAGTAGCCGATTGAATCACCAATGATGGTTTATCTCCATCATCCTTAACCTTCTCTTCGTCTTCATTCTTTGTGAATTTAATCCAAACTTCTGTAGGCTCTTCTTTTTCAACCTCATACTCAAATCCCATAGATGAAAGCATGTTGATCAGAGGCATAGGTTTGAATGTCTGAACCAAAATAAAACTTTCACCAGCTTTAGCATTATAAGCCTCGTTTATTATGATATCAAAAGGATCTTTATTCATGTTTCTGACATCCAGTCTCTTAACATTATTTTTTTTGTAAATAGATAATTTGCTTTTATTTAACCCGATAATTTCTTTGCTGTATTCAAACCCGTTTTCATCAACAAATCTTGTCAAAGGAGCAATTTCTATACTACTCTCAACAGTCAACGATTCTCCAGCTTTTAATGAGTTGATTTTATCTATAGCCACTTCTAAATCATCTTGATTTTCTACTGTAAACAAATTGTCTTCTTCCCAATAAACATTTTTTCCTACACTTATTTCAGATTTTATTTCTTTTATACACTGAGGGAAAACTTCCATCAATTCCCTTTCCAGTCCCAATTTCTTATTTATAACGTGTAAAATCTCACATATAGATACTCCGGTCATTTTAGAAGCATCATTAAAAGTTGCAAATCTTGCAACCGAATTCCACATCAAAGGTTTTTGCATTGTCTTAAACTTATTTGAGAGTTCAATCAAATCAGATTTCAAAAACGGATATCTTTCCATAGTTTCTCTAACATTCGACTCTGCTACAATTAACTCGACCTTGATTTCTTCGATAGCATCAGTAGGACAGGTATTCATTGCACGAATACTCTTCTCCAGTTCTTCCTCATTTTCAGGTTGCTTCAATACAACAGCCTTTTTATCAATAATTTCAAAGTTGTTCTCAGCAACTCTAGCACACGCCATACAACCGATACATTTGTCATTTATTTTAAAAGTTTTCATATTACAGCCCCTTTCGTCTTTATCGATTTCATTTTAGCATATGCCGATAACCATTAACGGTAACAATTGTTACCAAAAACAAAAAAAGAAATCACTCATCAAAGAGCCAGTAGTTTCATCATCCTGTACTTACTTATAAAACACCCATGGATCTATATAATCCATTGTTTTAATAACACTTATCATTAAATGTTCCGGATAGTCCTGTTTTTCTATCGGTACTAGTAAAATGACACCCATGCTATCCATTACGAATTCCGGCATTTCATTTAATTTTAGATTCTTCAATTCCTCTATAGATGTTCTATATTCTTCAAAAGGAGATCCAAAGAATTCATCTAAAGTCACTTTTTCTCCCGTTTCTAAATCAATGGTTAAAAATGAACTTTTGAAATCATAGCCAGATTCAAGGTTTATAAATGTTGAAGATATCATCAAGCTTAAATATTCATCCGTTCCATATGTAGGATTGATGAAAACCAGCTTTTGCCCTTCGATATCTGAAGATAGGCTATTCACTTGTTCATCGATAAGTTTATTAACTTTCTCTTCTAAAGCACTATCACCTGGTATATCAACTCTTAACATATTAAAAGTGCTTACTCCATCTGACAACATATAAATCGTTACCTTCTTGTCCGATTTCAAGCCCAAAATATTATGCGATCTGATAATGTTAACAAGCACACTGAAATCATCGGCTTCTGATTTTATCAATGCATCAAGCAAATCTCCCAAATCAGTTTCTTTATAAAGCTCATCATATTCAACGACTCTATCATATACCGGTCCTTCTTTTGAAATAAATGCTCCTAAGTACTCCCCTTCAGGACCTACCAATAAAGCTGCAACTTGCTTTTTATAAATAATTTCAAGCTGCCAACTTAAAAAACTCTTTTCATTTGATAATATCAACTGCTCGGTTTCCATGATATCTTTTACGAGCGCATCAAAATCTTGATAATAATAATCATAAATATGACTCTGAATCAAGTTGTTGAGTTCGGTCATCTTTGCAAAGTCATCGGTGAAATAATTCGAAAGGCCATTTATCTCTTCCCAGTCGGTTTCCACTACTGGATTTTCTTCGTACCGAACGATTGTCAACTTCGCATCGACCAAACCTTGAAATTCTTTTCTAATAGCTTCATCCTTGATATTATCTATCCTATCGCGACTCAGCGCACCACCCATATCTACATTCAAAGCATTCATATAGTCGACATTATATATTTTCATATTCATATCATTGATTAATTCTGATTGATAAACAACCAGCATCTCAATCATATATTCAGCTTCAGTCTTATCTGCCTTTTCAATATTTTCATCGATGAATTTACCAAGATCATCAGCTTTCCCAGAAGAAAGCAGTTCATTGAATTCATCTAGAATATGAGATTCTTCTATACTCGGCTCTCCAACTATTGGACTTTCT
>JAYENG010000100.1:0-14542 GCA_034721975.1 Bacillota bacterium | reverse complement strand
GAACATCTTCTCATTATCATGCCATATCAGTGTCTTTCGATTATTCTTAATAATGTACATTCCGTTCATTCCTAATATTGTAATGTCTTTAACAACAGCATTTTCTGTATCAAACTGAACTTTCGTATTAGATGGGGTCTGAGTAAAAGATATTTTTTCTCCCTTTTCATTTGTAAAATACATATTTATTTTATATTTACCAGCTCCGACATCTGTCAATGTGTACTCTTCAGGAATATATTCTGGATAATAGTAATAGCTAAAATCTTTCAACAGTTCAGACGGAGCAGATTCTATCTCGTCAAAAGTAATTTCAGTATACTTTTCTTGAACATCTATAAACAGTCTCATTAATTCAATACGAAAAGCTTCAACGCCAACTACCATTGAAGTGAATCCTATAGTTATCACCATTAGTATAACTGCCGCTTTTTTAGCAATTCGTCTGAACTTTGCTATTCTCTTTTCCTTTATTTCTTCCTTTTTCAATTCTTCGAGATGTTTATAAAACCATTCGTCCATTCTAGTTGGATACTCTTGATTCTCCAAATCTTGAAGATCCTCGGATGCCGATTCAGCATATAAAACACCAATGTTGTAATAAATCGCTTCCCAAAGTTTTTCTTCTTTCTGCTTTTTTAATTCCGACTTATTCACATGATCACCCTGTACTCTTTCTTGAGTGCAGCTATTGCCCTATTCAATCGACTAGCCACACCACTCTCGCTGATGCATAGAATATCTGCAATCTCTCTTAATTTTAGTTCGTAGAAAAATCTCAAAGCAATAATCTCTACATACTCCTTTTTAATATTTTTCAAATCCTCATATACCCTTTGGATATTATCCATACGAATAACTAAATCTTCTACAGAATCAGAAACCTCTTCGGTGATATCTTCATAAAGCTTCATTTCCATCGCTTTGTACCCCTTGTTTTTATTATACTGATTAATTGCTGTATTCTTTGCTATTGTAAAAATAAATTTCTTTAAATATTCATTTTCCATTTCCCTGACTCGATTAATATATCGTTCTAGCTTCAAAATAGAATCCTGCACACAATCCTCGGCATCAAATTCGTTTTTCAATACGCTAAAGGCAATATTAAACATATCTTTCGAATGCGCCAGATAAATTTCCTCTAAATAACTTCTTGTTCTTTCATCTTCAATTACCAATAAAAACAGCAATATATATTCTCCAATCATATCAATCTTATTTTTAGTTGTATTTTATAATAATCAAAGCGAAAATCTACGTTTAGATAATATTCCCTTCTAAATACTAGTAGAATCGCTTGGCAAATTGATTTTTTTGAGAGCCTTCATCTAAAACTCATTCAATCAATTCCCTTACAAGTATATATTATCATTTATTACTATTTATTTCCACAATAGAAAAATAGGTATACAATATCTGGTGCTGGTGAGCAATCATCGACCTCTTTTTTCAGTGTGCCCGCATTGGCGCGAACTTGTTATTCGTCAAATTATTTTAACTGATATTATCAGATTAATATATCCTCAAAATCAAAAAACGGTGATTAAGCCGTTGAATAACTTCTATTTCAGATTGAGCTATTTATTGATTCACAATTTTAAAGCACAATAAAGCACCAACAAAAAGTTGGTGCTGATGTTTCACTTGTTTTAGGACATTTTTAAAACGGTTGACACAAAAAATGAAAATGCTTTAACTAAGTAAAGCATTGACAAAAACTTCTCCACTAAAATCTTCTAAATCATCTACTGATTCACCTAAACCAACCAATTTGACTGGAATATCAACTTCGTCCTTAATAGCTAGAATCGCTCCACCCTTGGCGGTTCCATCCAATTTAGTCAACACAATTCCAGTAATATCAGCAACTTCTTTAAAACTCTTCGCCTGATTTATTGCATTTTGCCCAGTCGTGGCATCCAAGACCAGCAACACTTCTCTTTTAGCCTCAGGATACTCTCTTTCAACTATTCTAAATACTTTATGAAGTTCCATAATCAAGTTCTTTTTATTATGAAGTCTTCCAGCCGTATCACAAATCAAGACATCTGCTTTTCTGGATTTTGCCGCATTTATTCCATCATATATCACAGATGCAGGATCAGAACCCTCCTGTTGTGCAATGACATCGATTTCAACACGGTTTCCCCATACTTTCAATTGGTCGATGGCGGCAGCTCTAAATGTATCTCCCGCAGCCAACAATACCGATTTTCCATTCTTTTTGAACTTGTTTGCGATTTTACCGATGCTCGTCGTTTTTCCAACGCCATTGACTCCTATCACTAAAATTATTTGAGGAGCAGTTTCATAGTCGATCTTGCTTTCTTCTTCTAACGCGATGTGATTGATGAGTACATCTTTTAAAACTTCTTTTATTCCTGTGCTTTCTATAACTTTTCTTTCTTTAAGTTCTTCTCTCAATTCTTCAATGACTTTCATGGTAGTATTCATACCGACATCTGCAGTAATAAGTACTTCCTCGATCTCTTCCAACAATTCTTCATCTATAGTTCCGTAATTATTGATTAATTGATCAATACGCTCAGTAAAACCATGCTTGGTTTTATTGAGTCCATCAGTCAATTTAGCAAATAAACTTTTAATCATCTAAATCCTCCTGAAATTCATAATCTGATAACTTAAGTGATATTACATTCGATATACCGTATTCTTGCATTGAAACGCCATATAAGGTATCAGCATATTCCATAGTTCCTTTTCTATGAGTAATTAAAATAAATTGACTCTGCGTTGAAAATTCTCTAAGAAAATTACCGAATTTATATACATTTGAATCATCTAAAGCAGCTTCTATTTCATCAAGTATACAAAATGGTGTAGGTTTTACCTTTAATACAGAAAACAATAGCGCAATCGCAGTCAACGCTTTTTCGCCCCCGGAAAGAAGATTGATATTTTGCATTTTTTTTCCTGGTGGAGAGGCCATGATATTAATATCAGTTCCCAAAACATCATCTGGATCAGTCATAATGATTTCACCATTGCCGCCACCGAACAGTTCAGAAAAAACTATCTTAAAAGTTTTGTTTATCTCTTCGAAAGCATCTTTGAAACTTTTTACGATTTTTTTCTCCATTTGCTTGATAAATTTTACAAGTTCAGATTTGGATACTGTTAAATCTTCAAGTTGTTTTGAAAGAAACTCATACCTTTCTTTAACGGCATCATATTCTTGAATAGAATCTAAATTCACATGTTCAATTTCTTTCATTCTTCTTCTTAATCTTTTTAACTCGCTTTTAGATATGAATTCATCTACATTTTCAAGTGTCATCTTTGCTTCTACAATTGAAAGTTCTTTGTTTTCCCACAAATTATTTGAAATGTTGCTTATTTTAACTTCTAATTTAGCCATCACAACTTCAATTTCATGAATAAACTCTCGGGTTTCATCAGTTGAATTTTCAACTTCATTAAGTTTTATATTTAGCTTGTTAAAATTATCCTCAATTTTATTCATATTCATCTTTATATCATTTTTTTTAGAATCTAAATGATTTATGGTTTCTTGTAAATCACTTAATTGATTTCTCTTATAATCAAGCAATTCAACATCATCAATCAATTGATCTTTTTCATTATCCATCAGATTTTTTAAGTGTTCTAAATTTGCGGTTATATCTTGAATTTTTTCATGTTCCTGATTAATGATATCTGAAATATTTTTAAGGTTTTCATTAATTTTCGCATAGTTGATTTTCATTTGAGTATTGCTTTCTTCCATCTGTTTCAATTGTGCTTCATCTACGCCCGAAAGCTTTGCATCATTGAAAATTCCTTCAATTTTATCAATGTCGATATTTAACTGCTCAATAGTGTCATGTAAATATATTCCATCGTTTTCTTCTGTTTCGATTTCTTCCTCATCATTTTTTATTTCCTTCATGTAACGTTCATAATCCTTATTATCATTTTCCAATTTATTAATTAAAACCTGATTATCAGTTTTAATAATTGTTTTCTTGGAACGATTACCCAGCAACCCTTTTTTTAATTGATCGATTTCAGAATCTATTGCAATAATTTTTTTCTCTTTTACAGAAATTATTTCTCGAATCTCAATCAATTGATCATTGTATTCTTCTATTCTCTTTTTAAGAGATTCAAGTTTTTGTTTTCTTTTAAATATGTTGTCCTTTTGATTACCCTTGCTTCCGCCGGTTATTGGACCGTTTGTAATAATCACATCACCATCTAAAGTGACAATCTTATAACGGCCCGTCATTTTCTTTGATAATTTTATTCCATTATCGATGTTATCCACTATCAGTGTTTTACCGAGTAAATAATCAATCAAGGAATCATATTTATCATCGAAGCTTATAATTTCTTTGGCAAAACCTAAAAAACCATCTCCAGATAAATTTACATTATTTCTATATGACTTCATGAAGCTAAGCGGTAAAAAAGTCGCCCTTCCCACTTTATCTCTTTTCAATAAATCTATTAATTCTTTTGTTTGATTTTCAGTCTCTGTTACTATTTGTGTAGCACTTCTACCTAACGCCACTGCTATAGCCTCTTCATAACCTCCAGGAATTTTGATAAGATCAGCAACAATTCCAATTATTTTATTATTGAGATTTTGTCTTTCAATGTATTGAAGTATTCTTTTCACATTCGAATTGATACCTTCGTAATTTTTCTCCATACTATCATACAACTCAATCTCAGATTCAGCTCTATATCTTAATCTGTTGATTTCTTCCATTTTTGATTTGGATTCATATATTTCATCATCAAGTCTATCTTTTTCAATCTCTTTAATTTTCAATATAGTTTCATTCTGTTCAATCTCGTTATCAATCTCATTTATTATAGAATTATTCTCTTTAAGCAGATTTTTACCATTTTTAATTTTATCTTGTGATTCATCTCTATTTGTTATTGCTTCTTTACTTCTATTTTTCAACTTCTCAATATATTCTAAACCAGTATTTTTTTCTGTTTTTAATATTTCGAGCTTTGAACGTTTATTTATTAGCTGATTAAACAATTCATCCTTATCAGAATTCATTAGTTTAAACTCTTCAACTTTTTTCTCATAAATATCTTCTAAATCAATAATGTTGGTTTCAGTGTTTTCCCGTTCGCTCTCAAGAGTTGATTTTTCATTCTCTCTAACTAAATTTTTTTCTTTAATCTGATTGAGATTATCAAATTCATTTTTTATATTTCCTTCAATTTTACTAATTTCATATTTCTTATTAGATGTTTTTTCTTCCCGTACTTTAACATCTATCAATAACTCGTCTTTGTCTTTCGCCAGTATTTGATATTGCTGGTTTACCTTCTCGATATCATTTTTTTTAGTTTTCAACGATTCCTGAGAATCCTGTTGTTTACTGATAAGAACCTTTTTTTCTTCAACAAGATTATTTAGAAGTTGTTCCTTCTCGGTTTTTTCATGATTGCTTTCATCGATTTTATTTTTGTAACCATTATACTCATCTATCAAATATTTTATTTCGCTTTCTTTTACCTTTTTTTCAATGTCCAAAAACTCTATTGCTTTTTCACTTTCTTCTTTAAGTGGTTCGATTCTAGAACCGACCTCATTGATAATATCGTTTATTCTATTGATATTGTCATCAACTTTTACAAGTCTTCTTTCAGACTCGTTTTTTTTAGTATTGAATTTGACAATGCCAGCCGCTTCTTCAAAAATAAGTCTTCTATCAAATTTATTGTCGCTCAAAATATTATCGATATTTCCCTGCCCGATAATCGAATACCCATCAGTGCCAATTCCCGTATCCATGATCAATTCTTTTACGTCTTTTAATCTGCACAAAGCTTCGTTGATAAAGTATTCACTCTCACCCGATTTATGAAGTCTTCTTCTGACACAAATCTGGGAAAATTCTGAATCAAAAAAACCTGTACTGTTATCAAAATATAAAGCGACTTCAGCAAAATTCAATGCTTTTCTATGTTTTGTGCCATTGAATATTACATCTTGCATTTGAGAGCCTCTGAGAACTCTCACTTTTTGTTCACCTAAAACCCATCTTATAGCATCAGTAATATTGCTTTTCCCAGAACCATTCGGTCCTACAATACAGGTGATACCATTAATAAAATCAATTTCTATCCGATCGGCAAAGGATTTAAAGCCTTTTAATTCAATCTTCGTTAAAAACAATATTTCACCTCATATCAAAAATTGTATAACTGTTTATTTTATTATCTATTATCAAATTGAATTTATACCTTTCCACTTTATCGCTCTCGAGAAATTTAAATTCAGTCGATGGAAAAACCTTAGTAAAATATCTTGTGTTTTCTTTAAGATGTCCTACTAAATTTGCACTATCTTTTCTATTTACAATTACAGTAACTTCATTGTCGACAGCATTTATCTTTCCCTCAATGGCATTTCTAAACATTCTAGCTTCAACTAAATATTTAAATGCAGGATGAAAAGGCCCGGCGATAACATCACTGCCATTTAGCAATTCATCAGTTGGCTGAATTCCAACTCTTATTACATTTACATTATTCGAATAGAACAATTGAAGCAAGTCCGATGTATGTTCAATTGCATCTTCTAAACTTAATGCTTTATATTGATCGTTTTCATACATTTTGCAAAGTTCAGTATATTTAAAAACCAATGTAGGATATATTCTTACACTATCAGGTTTTAATCTTATAATTTCTTGAGCTGTTTTATAAGATAAATTATAATTATCTCCCGGTAATCCAATCATCATTTGCAAACCCAGTTCAAATTTATAATATTTTATCAGATTCGAAGCTCGAATAACGTCTCCTATAGTATGGCCTCTTTTAGATTTTATTAAAACATTTTTATCTAGAGATTGAACTCCCAATTCTATAGTAGTTACACCATATTTTTTTAAAACCATTAGAATTTTTTCATTTATATAATCTGGACGAGTCGATATGCGAATCCCATCGATTCGTCCAGATTCTATGTAGCTATTGCCAATTTCCAAATATTCAATTTGTTTCCTTAAAGGTATTCCAGTAAAAGTTCCACCAAAAAACGCAATCTCTATATAGGTTGTTGCTCTATCGATACTGGATAAATTGGTTTCAATCAATTTTATAATTTCATTTTTATCTAATTCATCTCTTACACCGGTTATAGCTTTTTGATTGCAAAACACACATTCAAACGGACATCCTTTATGGGGTACAAAAATAGGTATATTTACTTTTTTCATAATGTAACACCCTTTTCTAAAGCCTCTTTAGCAGCATTTTGCTCTGCTTCTTTTTTGTTTTTTCCTTTACCATATCCTAAACAGATTTTGTCTGCGCTTACTTCTATAGTAAAAGTTTTATTATGATCCGGACCGTCTTCTTCAATCACCATATATAAAATTTCAACTTGACCTTTTTTTTGTAGTTTTTCCTGCAAGGCAGTCTTGTAGTCAAATATGATTTCGCCTGAAATTACCATATCTATTTTTTCTTTTAACAAATCTAAAATGAATTTATTGATTACACTAACATCAGAATCGATATATACTGCACCTATAAGAGCTTCTAGGGCATCTGCCAAAATCGATATCCTTTCCTTTCCACCTGTTATAATTTCACCTTTCCCAAACCTGATATATTCCCCCAAATGTATTTCTTTAGCAATATCAGAAAGCGTCTCTTCGCAGACGATATTTGCTCTCGCTTTTGTTAAACCACCTTCAGGTTGATTGTCAAGTTTGTTGAATAGATATTCAGTTACCACAAAACTAAGAATCGAGTCGCCAAAAAATTCTAACCTCTCATTATCTTTACCTTTATAATTGCGGTTTTCATTTTTAAATGAACTGTGTGTTAAAGCTTCTCTAAGTAATTCTAAATTACTGAATTTATAATTAATTGCATTTTCAAGTTTTATATATTTCATACTATCCTCCTTAAAGGACTTTTTAACATCGTCAATTATTGAAAACATTAAAAAAGCCTCTATGGATATTTTATTATTTCAGAAGGCAAATTACAATAGATTGCAAATAATCAAAATAAATAAAGCGAGAAATTCTCGCTTTATTCATACTTCTTAAATATTAACGACCCATTATGTCCTCCAAAGCCTAGGGAATTGGATAAGCCATATTTTATATCTCTTTCGTTACCTACATTTGGTGTGTAATCAAGGTCTAATCCTTCATCTTTAGTTGAATAATTAATAGTTGGCGGAATATACCCATCCTTTAATGCCATGACGACTGCAATCGCCTCGATGCTTCCAGCAGCTCCCAACATATGGCCTGTCATCGATTTTGTACTGTTGATGGAAATGTTATTTGCAAATTCTCCAAACACAGATTTTATCGACATGGTTTCATATTTGTCATTTAACGGAGTCGAAGTCCCATGAGCATTGATATGATCAATATCATTAATCGAGATGCCTGCATCGTCGATTGCCATTTTCATAGATCTTGCTGCGCCTTCACCTTCAGGGTGAGGTGAAGTTATATGATATGCATCAGCCGTATAACCGTATCCTACTATTTCAGCGTAAATCTTTGCGCCTCTATTAATGGCGTGATTGTAATCTTCCAGAATAAGCATCCCTGAACCTTCACTCATAATAAACCCATCTCTATTTTTATCAAATGGTCTGGACGCACTATGTGGATCATCATTTCTAGTGGATAACGCCTTCATCGCACAAAATCCTGCAATGCTAAGTTTTGTTATAGAGGCTTCGGCTCCCCCGGCAAACATGATATCGGCATCGCCTCTTTGAATAACTCTGAAGGCATCCCCAATAGCATGAGTTGATGAAGCGCAAGCTGTTACTACCGTGGTATTCGGTCCTTTTGCACCCGTCGCTATCGAAATCTGTCCTGCCCCTATATTTGTAATCATCATAGGTATGAAAAACGGACTGATTCTACTCGGACCTTTTTGAAACATTTTTTTTGCTTCTTTTTCAAAAGTTTCAATTCCGCCTACTCCAGAACCAAGTATAACTCCAAATCGGTTCATATCGACTTCCGTTACATCGATATTTGAATCTTCAAGCGCCATTTTTGAACTGGCAACAGCAAAATGTGTAAATTTATCCATTCTTTTAAGTTCTTTTCTACCTAAATACTTCAATGGATCAAAGTCTTTAACCTCACCAGCTATTTGTGCGTCTAAATCCGAAGCATCGAACAAAGTGATTTTTTCAATTCCATTTTTACCGTTTTTCAAACTATCCCAAAATTTTTCAATTCCCGTTCCAACAGGAGAAATTACCCCGATTCCCGTGACAACTACTCGCTTTGTCATAAAATAATCCTCCTCTTTATATCTTTGATTCAACGTATTTTGCAATATCTCCGATATTAGCAAATTTTTCTGCGTCTTCGTCTGGAATCTCAATATCAAATTCATCTTCCAAAGCCATGATTATTTCAACAGCATCTAATGAATCCGCCTCTAAATCATTTACTAATGAAGTAGTTTCTACAATTACTACATCCTCTTCCAATCCTAATTGATCAATAATGATCTCCTTTGTTTTATCAAATACTTTTGCCATATTTATCACCTTTCCTTTTCTAATTTTTTAAATTGATTTATTTACATAACCATACCACCGTCAACATGAATCACTTGTCCGGTAATATAATTTGATGCACTGCTTGATAGAAACACTACTAAATTTGCAACATCTTCCGGTTGTCCATAGTAACCGAGAGGTATTGCTTTAGTGTAATTCTCTTTCACTTCTTCACCGAGTTTTTTCGTCATTTCAGTTTCAATGAACCCCGGAGCAACCGCATTTATATTTATTTTTCTTGAAGCGAATTCTTTTGCCAAAGATTTCGTAAGGCCTATGATTCCCGCTTTTGAAGCAGCATAATTGGCCTGTCCGGCATTACCCATTACACCTACAACTGATGAAATATTTATAATTTTACCTTTTCTCTCTTTCATCATGAGTTTTCCAAAATATTTACTGCATAAAAATGTGCCTTTCAAGTTGATTTCAATTACACTCATGAAATCCTCTTCTTTCATTCTCATCACTAATCCATCTCTAGTGATTCCTGCGTTGTTGACTAAAATGTCTATTTTGCCGAATTCTTTTTTTACAGCTTTTGAAAATTCTTCTACACTTTTTTCATCAGATACATCCGCCTTGTAAATCATAGCTTCAGATCCTAAAGCTTCAATCTCCTGTTGCACTTCCTTAGCTTTATCATCACTACTTGTATAATTGATGACTACAGAAGCACCTTCTTTTGCCAGCATCAGAGCAATCGCCCTTCCTATGCCTCTAGAACCGCCAGTCACTACAGCTACTTGATTTTGAAGTATCATTCTTACCTCCCAAGTTTTCCTAAAGTTTTTTCTAAAGACTCAATGTTCTCGACATTTAATATTAAAACTTCTTTAGAAATCTTTTTAATAAACTTACCCAGCGATTTACCAGGTCCAACCTCTATAAAAGTATCAAACCCATCGTCTATGAGTCTTCTAATCGATTCGTCCCATCTTATCGGGTTAAAAACTTGCTTTACCAACACATCAAAAGTATCTTTAGAATTTTTACTATAATCGGCATATACATTGTTTACCAATGGAATTTTCAATTCGTTTATTTGAATTTTTTCAAGTTCACACTTTAATTTATCTCCTGCGCCAACCAACATCGAAGTGTGAAAAGGGGCCGATACAGAAAGCATTACAGCTTTTTTAGCACCTAATTCCTTGGCGAATTCAATAGCGCTTTCTACAGCTTCAACTTCACCGGCGATTACCAATTGTCCAGGGCAGTTGTAATTTACAGCTTGTACAATCCCTTTTGAAGAAGCTTTTTCACAAGCCAATTCTACTTTGCTATTTTCAAGTCCAAGAATCGCCGCCATAGTTCCCTTTCCATCAGGCACAGCTTCTTGCATGAATTTTCCTCTTTTAGTTACAATTCTAAGCGCATCCTCAAAATCAATCCCACCGCCAATTGTCAATGCTGAATATTCTCCTAAACTCAGTCCGGCAACAGCGTCAGGAACAATTCCTTTTTGTTCTAAGACTTTTGCAACCGCATAGCTGACAGCCAATATCGAAGGCTGAGTGTATTCAGTCATTCTGAGTTTCTCATCACTTGAATCGAAACAAAGCTTTGCCATATCATAACCCAGTGCATTGCCAGCATCATCAAACGCTTTCTTCGCCACTTCGAAATTATCATACAATTCTTTTCCCATACCAAGGTACTGCGCACCTTGACCAGGAAATACAAATGCTATTTTACTCATTGTTACCTCCATTACCATTTAATAAGTGTAGCGCCCCATGTCAATCCGCCGCCAAAGCCAACCAATATAATAGTGTCGCCTTTTTTGACATTTCCTTCTCTTACCGCCTCGTCCAACGCAATAGGAACTGAAGCCGCAGACATGTTTCCCAATTTATCCAAATTCACTTTTACATTTTCCATAGGAAGTTTGATTCTTTTTGCAGCCGCCTCGATAATTCTGATATTTGCTTGATGAGGAACTAAATAATCGATATCTTCTAATTTCAGACCGGCTCTTTCAATAACTGTCGCGGCCGCTTGACCCATTATCCTTACTGCAAATTTAAATACTTCTCCACCGCCCATGTAAATAAAATGTTCTCTATTTTGAACAGTTTCCATAGTTGTCGGCTTTCTCGATCCTCCAGCCGGTACAGTTAAGTACTTTCCACCCGATCCCTGTGCACCAAGATCAATGCTTAATATTCCTTTTCCTTCTTCCACTTCTCCAAGCACAACCGCACCTGCACCGTCGCCGAACAATACACAAGTTGTCCTGTCTTCAAAATCTATTATCTTGCTTAGTGTTTCAGCACCTATAACCAAAACTTTGTTGTACACTCCAGTTGTTATAAATTGTTGACCTACAGCAACTCCATATAAAAATCCTGAACAAGCCGCTTCCAAATCGAATGCTGCAGCATTTTTAGCATCCAGTCTATCTTGTAATATACATGCTGTAGCAGGAAACAACATATCTGGTGTAACAGTTGCAACGATGATCAAATCAATATCTTCTGCCACTACATCAGCGGCTTTCATAGCTTTTAATGCAGCCTCATAAGCCAAATCGGATGTCGCTGTGTTTTCATCAGCAAATCTTCTTTCTTTAATGCCCGTTCTACTTACTATCCACTCATCTGTAGTATCTACAATTTTTTCTAAATCTGCATTAGTCACAATTTTTTCCGGCAACGCACTACCAGTACCTATTATCCCAACACTTCTCAATTTATTCAATTTCTTCACTCCTGTTTTCTACATATTTTTTTATTTTCTCAATCACACCGGAATTTATGTATTTTTCAGTATATAAAATTGCATTCATTGTCGCTTTTGCATTAGAACTTCCATGCGCTTTGACTAGGGCACCATTAACACCCAAAAGCGGAGCCCCGCCGTATTCGGTGTAATCCAATTTTTTCTTGAAATCGTCAAAACCTTTTTTCACCATCAAACCAGCTATCATTGATAAGATATTTTTTTTAAATACTGTTTTTAAATTATTTGAAAAAGATTTAGCTACTCCTTCAGTCAGTTTAAGAATTATATTTCCTGTAAAACCATCCGTAACAACAATATCAGCTACACCGAACGGTATATCTCTGCCTTCGATGTTTCCAATGAAATTCAAATTTGATTGTTCAAGCAACTCATATGTTTCTTGCACCAAAGCAGTACCTTTTCCTTTTTCAGAGCCAACATTTACTAGTCCGATTTTTGGATTTTCAATTCCCAAGACCAGTTCACCATAATAAGCTCCCATCGTAGCAAATTCAACTAAATTTTTAGACTTTACTTCAGCATTTGCACCAGCATCAGTTAGAATCCCCATTTTGTTATCCATAGGAAAAACAGACGCAATAGCCGGTCTATCTATTCCTCTGATGCGACCTGTTCTAAGCAATCCTCCGGCTAGTAAAGCCCCAGTGTTTCCAGCAGATACAAACCCATCGATTTCCTTTTTTTTCAACAAATCCAAACCTCTTACCATCGATGAATCTCTTTTCCTTTTTATAGCAACTACTGGTTTGTCTTCGTTTTCAATAACTTCTGTAGTATGTTCCACTTCTATTCTAGTTATATCAAATTTCAATGATTCCAATACATTATTGATTTTATTTTCATCTCCGATAAGCATGATGTCGGATTCCATATACTTGAGTGCTTCAACCGCTCCCTCGACGATTTCCTTAGGTGCATGATCGCCGCCCATAGCATCTATAGCAATTATCATAATAAACCTCCTATACAGCCTTCATGATAAACTTGCTTCTAAAAACTTGTTCATCTTGAACACTTATAAATATGTGAACATAATACTCAATCTCTTTAATTTGTGTTACCTTTGCTTTTGCAACTAATTTTTCTCCAGCCTTAACAGGTATTTTGTATTTCAAATTAGCTATTCCTGTTATTGCCACATCAGCATCTATTACAGCCAAAGCCAGAGACTCAGCCATAGCAAATATGTAATGACCTTTAACGATTTGCGTCTTTTTAAAAACCATAGTTCCATCGGTATCCAAAATTGAAATTGCTCTATCATTAAGCTCTAAATCAACCAATTCACCAACAATTTCAGATTCTGATATTGTTTTTACGCGGTCATAATTATTTTTTGCAACATCTTTAATTCTCTTTCGCAGCTCGGGTATTCCAAGCACCATTCGATCTAAACGTATTGTTTGAATACTGACATTCAGTTGTTTACTAAGCGAATCATCTGTTACAAACGGATCTTTTTCAAGTATATCTATCAATCGCTCTTGTCTTAATAGTTTTATTGATTTTTTCATTTCACACCTCGTTTAGCACTTTATTTTAGTACCAGCTACTAACTGAAGTATATTCCATATTATTTATAAAATCAACCATTTTTCAAAAAAATATTGAAGCTGGGCTAAATAGCCAGCTTCAATCGACAATAATTCTTCATCCTCCTCCAACCGGAGGGAACAAAGATACAATATCTTTGTCCTTTAGTTTATCAAGCACATTGCTGTGAATACCGTTTATCATCAATATAGACACATCATTATGATCTATACCGACGATGTCTAACAATTCTTTGCAAATCGCACCTTCAGGAACTTCAATTCTTTTAATTTTAAACCTGTTGATTCTGAAAGTTGCGAATAACCTTACTTCAATTACCATTTAATCGATTCCCAACTCTTTCAATTTGCTTTCAGTTGGTATACCTTTTTCATCCCATCCTCTTTCAGAATAGTATTCAGGCAATGAAAACGCTACGCATTTTAAGTTTTATATGCCGGATTGCAAAGAAGAATTTCAAAATATCCTATTTTTCCCTATTGAATTTTTTTCAAAAGATAATTATGAAATGGGCTTTGTAATACAGATTTATGACAGTATAGTGCCGATAGAGGTTAAAACGGGAATCAATGTTAGATCTAAAAATATGACGAAGATTCTTAAAAATATGGATATGGGGATTAGGGTATCGATGAAAAATCTTAAACATACCTCTGGTGCTCGTCAGTAAACTCAAAATGT
>JAYENG010000099.1:0-2473 GCA_034721975.1 Bacillota bacterium | reverse complement strand
AATACAAATTTTGTGAAAAATATGATACTATTTAATGTATAGACAGCATAGATGAAAGGTAGGGAGATATATGAATATTACAGATGTTAGAATCAGAAAATTGAGTAATGATGGTAAAATGAAGGCGATTGTTTCGGTGACTTTTGATGACGCATTTGTAGTTCACGATATTAAGATTATCGAAGGACAAAATGGTTTGTTTGTTGCAATGCCGAGTAGGAAGGTTGCTGAGGGTGATTATAGAGATATTGCACATCCAATTAATTCAGAAACCAGAAATTTAATTCAAGATAGAATATTTGAAGAATATGAGAAAGCAAAAATTGACGTAAATGCAGATAAATAAGAGATTCGTGGGAATCTCTTTTTGCATGTGGAGGATAGTATGAAAATCAAATCAATAATATTGGCAGCGGGACAGGGAACTAGAATGAAATCAGAAAAACCGAAAGTACTACATAAGATTGCTGGAGTTCCACTAGTGGAGCATGTAATAAGGTTATCTTTGTTGGTTGACGAACAAAAACCTGTAGTGGTAATTGGTCATCAAGCAGAGTTGGTTGAAAGCGAGTTATCTCACTTGAGTGTTGATTTTGCAGTTCAAAATGAACAGTTGGGAACGGGGCATGCTGTAAAAATAAGCTTAGGCAAAATTCAAGAGAATCAAATTGTATTAATCCTATATGGAGATACACCTTTAATAAAAACTGAAACGATAGAAAACTTTATAGAATTTTATGATGAAAACGCTTTGGATTTAAGTGTGATGACGATGAAAGTACCTAATCCTAAAGGATACGGTAGAATCATAAGAGAAAATAGTAAATTCACTAAAATAGTTGAAGAAAAAGATGCAATCGACCTCGAAAGAAAAGTAAATGAAGTGAATAGTGGTATATATTTAATAAATAGTTCGCTTCTATTAAAGCATATTGACGACATTAATAATGATAATAAACAAAATGAATTTTATTTGACAGATTTAGTAGAAATTTTTAACCAAGAGAGATATAATGTAGACGCTTATTGCATAGAGGATTATTCTGAATTGTTGGGAATCAACAACCGAGTGCAATTAGCTGAAGCAGAAAAGATAATAAGACAAAGGATAAATGAGAAATTAATGTTAGGCGGCGTGACGATTATTGATTCAGATAACACCTATATTGAATCTGATGTAATTATAGGAAATGACACTGTTATTTATCCTGGTACAATCTTAAAAGGAAAAACTGTTATTGGAACAAATTGTGAAATAGGACCCAGAACGGTAATTGAAAATTCGGTAATTGAACAAGGTGTAGCAGTAAAAGAATCGCAGGTGTTGGATAGCAGAATCGGTGATTTCACTAAGGTTGGTCCCTATGCATATATAAGACCGGGGTCAAACATTGGAAGTGAAGTGAAAATTGGAGATTTTGTAGAAATCAAAAATTCTAATATTGGTGATAATACGAAAATATCTCATCTTACTTATGTTGGTGATGGGGATGTGGGTAAAAATGTGAATCTTGGCTGCGGTGTTGTTTTCGTCAATTATGATGGAGTGAATAAAAATCGAACAACAGTTGATGATAACTCGTTTGTTGGATGCAATGTTAACTTGATTGCTCCGGTATCTGTAAAAGAAAATGCTTATGTGGCGGCGGGAACTACTGTTACAAAAGAGGTTCCTGAGAAATCATTGGCTATCGGACGAGAGAGACAAAAAAATATTGAAGGTTGGGTAACTAGAAAAAGAAAGAAAAAGTAGGAGGATTAAATGCGAACTCAAGGAAAAAAGATTAAAATTTTTTCTGGCAATTCAAATCCAGAATTGGCACAAAAGATTTGTTCTGAGCTAGATATCCCGTTAGGGGATGCAACCGTTAAAACATTTAGCGATGGTGAAATTTCGGTTAATATTGGAGAAACTGTAAGAGGTGCAGATGTATTTGTAATCCAGTCTGTGTCACCACCACTTGTTAATAAGTATTTAATGGAATTACTTATTTTAATAGATGCCCTTAAGAGAGCATCCGCTGGTAGAATTACAGCTGTAGTGCCATATTACGGTTATGCTAGACAAGACAGAAAAGCTAAGGCAAGAGATCCGATTTCAGCAAAACTTGTTGCAAATATGATTACTAAGGCTGGCGCTGATAGAGTTTTGACGATGGATTTGCATGCTGCGCAAATTCAAGGGTATTTTGATATACCAGTAGATCATTTAGTTGGTTCACCTATTTTAGCTGAGTATTTCATTAATAAAAACATTGAAGATTTAGTAGTTGTATCACCAGATTTAGGAAGTGTTACTAGAGCGAGAACTTTTGCTGATAGACTAAATTGTTCAATTGCGATTATCGATAAAGTAAGAGCGGAAGCCAATGTTTCTGAGATAATGAATATTATCGGAAATATCGAGGGGAAAAACGCAATACTGATTGATGATATGATTGATACAGCGGGCACTATTACTAATGGAGCTGCT
>JAYENG010000098.1:0-14865 GCA_034721975.1 Bacillota bacterium | reverse complement strand
CGTAGTTTTTCCAACTCTTCTTCTTCCATAAACAACCGCCAGTTCATACTTGTCACTGTTATATAATTTATTAAGAAACTCAATCTCATATTCTCTTCCTATAAACATAGAATCCCTCCCAATAACTAAATCACATTTTAATTATATCGTGATTTAGTTATTTTGTAAAGTTCCTTTAAATATTTATAAGAATTTCATTAATATCATCTGAGTTATTTCAACACTTTTCATAACGTTTTTATTCTTTTATACTTAAAATCTCTTTAGTATCATACAATTTATCATTTTTTCTTGTAGAAATGTCAATCGTCTACATTGAACAATTCTTCCAAAGTTATCAATTTTATATTTTTCTTAATCGTCGCGATTTGCCTAAGTCCATCGGTGAAACACCTTTTGAAAACATATAGCAATTCGTTTTTTCTACCAATGAACATAAATACTCACCTCAAGCAAAGCCACAATAACTTTACAAAAGAAAAAAGGAACCGATTCAAAAGAATCAGTTCCAATATATCCATCCATAATTATTCTATCTTCTTATACCTAAAATTTCTTTCGCCTCTTCAAATGTAGCGATTTCTCTACCATAAGCCTTCGCAATAGAAGCAATTTTTTCAACAAGCTCTACATTGGTCACTAACTTTCCATCAAGCATCACAACGTCCTCAAGGCCAGTTCTTACATGACCACCAAGAGCTATCGCCATAGTCAACATCTGAATTTGGCTTTTACCGATACCTGAAACATTGAAAGTCGATCCTTCAGGAATAGAATCAGCCAAGAACATCAAGTTCTTAGGAGTGCCGGGAAGAGAACCCGGAACATTCATTACAAAATTGAAATGAAGAGGTCCTTCCAAAATACCTTTCTTAAGTAGATATTTCGCACTATTGATCATAGATACATCAAACACTTCAATCTCAGGCTTGATGCCGTATTCTTTCATTTTAAGGGCCAATTTTTTAACAAGATCAGGGCTATTCGCATTTACAGAACTTCCAAAATTGGAAGATCCAGTTGAAAGCGAAGCCATCTGCGGACTTAAATCAAGCATCTGCCCTCTATACTCAGGATCACTCGCATTACCTCCACGAGCCCCGGTTGAAAATTGTTTGACCATCTTAATATTCGCTTCATCGAACATTCTATCCAGCTCTACAAAATACTTTCTCTCCGAAGTAGGAATTTCATCTCTATCTCTTACATGCAAATGGGCAATTGTCGCTCCTGCCGCTTGACACGCTTTAAGATCTTCAATTATCTTCTCCGGAGTAGTCGCAGCATGTGGTGTAAGCTCTCTAGTAGGAACATTTCCAGTAGGAGCTATGGTGATTATTAATTTATCCATTATTTTCCTCCTTTAATGTATGCATCCATCTTTTTAAATCCTTGATGCATTCTATAAATCATTTTATCAACTTCTTCAGCCTTGATGTTAATAGGTGGAGTCAATAATATATGATCTCCATTAACCCCGTCGACACTTCCAGTACCCGGATACACTACAAGACCTTCCTCCATGCAAAATGAATTCAGTTTTGCCGCAAAACCGACACTAGAGTCGAACGGTTCTTTAGTTTCTTTATTTTTAACAAACTCGATGCCGTGCATAAATCCTTTACCTCTGATATCTCCGACAAAATCAAATTCGTAGAAACCTTGAAGCAAATTAGTGAATTTTTCAGCTACTGGTTGTCCTTTTTCGATAATCTGATCTCTTTCCATAATCTCCAACACTTTTGCAGAAATGCTAGCAGAAAGAGGATTTCCGGCATAAGTATGCCCATGGACAAACTTTCCGCTGCCTTCAATCATTATTGTATTGAAAACTTTATCAGATGCAACTGTCGCTCCTAAAGGAGTATAACCGGCGCTCATTCCCTTTGCGGCCACTATGATGTCAGGTTTTACATCATAATGATCAATTGCCAATCTCTTTCCAGTACGACCGAATCCACTCATCACTTCATCAATAATCAATAAAATATCGTATTTGTCGCAAATTTCTCTAACCATGTCGAAATAGATTTTTTCCGGATTGACTCCCGGCGCTGCAGAACCAACCACAGGTTCTGAAATAAAAGCGCAAATATTTTCAGCACCTATCATATTTATTGTATGTTCTAAGTCTTTTGCGGCAAAAACACTAGTTTCATGATTAGTCTTTGCACCCCATTGATTCCTATAATGATAAAACTGATCAACCTTAGGAAAATCTAGTAACATAGGTGAATATATTTTTCTTCTTCCTGGAATTCCAGTAAGCGAAAGGGCACCTAATGTATTCCCATGAAAAGAGTTCCATTTAGATATAACTTTACTTTTGCTTGTGTTGATTCCATCACGCTCGACAAAATACTGACGCGACATCTTTATTGCTGTTTCAACCGCTTCAGAACCACCGGATAGAAAATATACATGATCTAATCCCTCTGGTGTCCAGTTGGAAATTCTTTCAGCCGCTTCTTCTATCGGATCAGCTGTAAACCTAGAAAGATGTGTAAAAGCGATCCTCTCAATCTGCTCTTTAGCATGCTGAGCAATTTCTTCATTTCCATGTCCGAGATTCGCAACCGCCGATCCAGAACAACCATCAATATACTCTGTACCATCAACGCCATAAAGATGGATACCCTTGCCATGCGAAATTTTTGGATAATGCCAATTTTGATTTCTGTAAAAAACGTGATTTTTAGGTGCTAGATTCTTACTCATTTTTCATTCCTCCCATTAAAAAAAGCCAGCGCTATTCATTAGCACTGACCTAACTATATTTGTACCCATTTTGTGAGGACCAATAACTAAATCGTGAAGTGTTCTTTTCTCCAATTCATATATTTTTCATAAACCGCTTTCAACACAACAATAATCGCTTTCTGACTCATTCCATGATAGTGGAATTCAACGCGATCAATCAGCTCCTGCAATTTCCTATCGTGGAGATTAAAGCCCACCATAAGATCTTTTGCATATAACTTAGCCTCGTCGGTCAATAAAGTAATGGCTACATCTTCAATAACACCTGTTTCATAATTGATGTATAGTCCAAGTCCGATATATTCCAACACTGCTCCTACTGATATGTTGCTAGGAAGTTTTGCATATGAAATAAAATATACAGTTTTTATTTCCTTCAAAGAAACCTTCACCCCCACTTACACTGTTATTATACCCCTTGTATTAAGTATTTGTAAACTATTTTCTATCATTCAGCAATAGAAACAATTTTTCTTCATTCACAGGTCTAGAAAAATAATATCCCTGTCCATAATCACAATCTAGTGATAAAAGCATATTTTCTTGTTCAATCGTCTCAATTCCTTCTGCTATCACTTTCATTCCCATATCATGAGCGAGATGCACTAATTGTTTTACAACGCTTCTTAGTTTATGATCCTCTGTAATATAATCCACATACGATTTATCTATTTTAATATAATCGAAAGGCAACTTCGCCAGATAATTCAGCGATGAGTACTTAGTCCCAAAATCATCGAGAGCAGTCATAAATCCAAGATCTTTTAAAGCATTCATAATTACTAGAGCGCCATTTAAATCTTCCACAATAGAATGCTCTGTAATTTCAAACTTTATCTTATCAGGTTCAAGACCGTATTCTTTTGTTTTTTCTTCTACAAAGACAACAAATTCAAAAGATTTAAAAGTTTTTGCAGATACATTTATAGATAAAGTAATGTCTTTTAAAAACTCATAATTATTTTTAACAAATTTAAAAGCGTGATCAATAACCCATTGGTCAACTTCTTGAATAATATTGGTTTTCTCAGCAACATCTATGAAATCGATAGGGCTTATATCCCCCATCTCTTCAGAGTGCCATCTCAATAAAACTTCTAAATCTCCAATTTTTTTTGTTTCAATATCATAGATAGGTTGAAAATTGAAATTGAATTCATCACTTTCAATTGCTTTTTCCAACGAATTTTTTATTATCATAAATTTTTCAACTTCCATTTGCATCGAATAATCAAAAATAGCAGGTTTGCTTAGTTCGATGGATCTATTGATTGCAATATCCGCATTTTTCAGCAGTTCATCTGCATTTTCGCCATGCTCGGGATATGAAACAATTCCTACGCTAACAGAGTTCGACACCAACGAATTTTTGATTTTCCATTTTTTATTCAATATTTTTGTGACTTTTTCTGATTCAAACACAATATCGCTTTGTTCAACAAAATCACTGATAATTATAAATTCATCACCTTGCCATCTATAAATAATGTCTTCATTATAATTATTCAACAATTCCTTGGCTATTTTCTTTAAAAGCAAATCGCCATGCTTATGATCATATGCATCGTTGAACTGTTTGAAATCACATAAATCTATGTAAAACAGGGAAAACATTCTATCTCTTTTTATCAAATCATTCAAATCGTTTTCCAGCTTATGACGATTCTTCAATCCGGTCAATCTGTCGTGGTATGCAAGATATCTAAGTTCGTCCTCGTATTCTCTCTTTTCAGTTACATCCATTCCAAAGGAAACGATGACAGGATCTTTCCCATTTTCTTTTAAAAGATTGTCATTCCATTCAACAATTTTCTTATTCCCCGATTTATCGAACACTGAAGTTTCAGTTCGTACCACATTACCCTTACCTAAAACTGAATTTATTCTCTTTTTACATATATCTTTATTGGCAGCTAACAATTCAGCACAATTTTTTCCTTTTACTTCTTCACATTCATATCCAAAAATCTCTGTAAAACAAGGATTGATTCTATTGATCGTTCCATCTACATCCCATAGTACAACTGCTGTTCGATTACTTTCAAACATCTGATTGATGAAGCTATCTTTTATCCCCAAATCGTTATCCAACTTCTCGATATTCTTAATCGCTATATCTGTTAATACATAGAGCAATATTGCTGTGCATACAACGAAGAACCATCCTTTGTATGTTTGCATCATCTCATACTTGTCTGGGTCTTTAACCATCACTGATAAAACATTGTCTGATAGAGTAATCCAGAGCAGTCCAAATATAAGATATATTAAAACGATTTTAAACGAATTCTTATTCAATATCAATTTTCTCCTAATTGTCATTAATTTGTACACTTTTTTATATATTACCATTTTATTGCTACAATGCATATACCGATGCATATAAATATATTTATATGACTTCTTCCATTATACCCCAAAATATGCTATGATAACAAAAAATGAAAAAGAGGTTAAACTATGAATACTGTTATTGTTTATACCACTCCTACATGACCACATTGCAAAAGTGCAAAAGACTTCTTGAGAAGCCAAGGGATATCATTCATTGAAAAAGATGTTTCCAAGGATCGAAATGCTCAAGAAGAATTAGCGCGCCTCGGGGCCCGAGGCGTACCGAGTTTTAAAATCGGAAATGAATCAGTTGTCGGTTTTGATAAAGAAAAGATTCTTTCTCTGATAAATTTCAAAATCATAGAGTGCCCAAATTGTAGAAACAAACTCAGGATTCCAAAGAACAAAGGAATGTTGCTTATTACCTGCAAGCAGTGCAATACCAAATTCAAGGTAAAAAGTTAAGGATGCCATAATGGCATCCTATATGTTTTTAAGCACTTCTTTCAAGAACTCATAGCTTCTCTGAATAGAACTGATAGAAACATGTTCATCCGGCGTATGCACATCCCACATATTAGGGCCGAATGATATCATGTCGATATCCCCTATCTGTCTTTTTAGAATTCCGCATTCAAGACCGGCATGAATAGCCATGATTTTCGCTTCATCACCATACATTTTTTTGTAAACATCTTTCATTATTTCTCTTATCTTTGAGTCGGGGTTGAAAGTCCATTCAGGATAATCGGATTCTAAAACAACCTTGCCCCCCGAAAGATCAGCAAGTCCTTTTAATCTTCCAATTATCTCTCTTTTTAAACTGTCCACCGACGACCTTGCCGCACTCTCGAACACAACTTCATTTTCTACAGTGGACAACACCCCTATATTTGTCGAACTCTCTACAAGCCCTTCTATATCGCTCGACATTGCCTGCACACCGTTTACCATTACCAGCATGACATTTGTAAGTTTAGATTGTGATGAATCATCCATCATATATTTTTCTTTTTCAATCTCATTTATGCTGATTTCTAGATTTTGATCTGCATTTCTGAATTCTATTTTGAATTGCTCTTTCAACTCCTCGATCTCAGAAGTCAAATCGATATTGGAACTGATTATCGCTTTCGCTCTTTTAGCGATGGCATTCATCTTCTCTCCGCCTTCTAATCTTGTAACACCTATATCTCCCCTGAGATGACTCAACACTCTTCCCAATAGTTTGATCGCATTGGCTCTTCCTTTATTGATTTCCATACCAGAGTGTCCACCTGTCAAACCTGAAATTTCTATTTCATAAGATTTTCCATACTTATTCTCCACTAATTCAAAAGGCTGACTGAATTTAACCCTTACTCCACCGGCGCAGCTTACACAAAATTCTCCTTCCTCTTCAGAATCTATGTTAATCAAGATTTTCCCTGCAAATAAACTTCCAACTACACTTGATGCTCCACCCATTCCGGTTTCCTCTTCAGTTGTAAACAACACCTCGAGCGGAGGGTGAACAGCATCTTGATCTTCCAATAAAGCCAAAGCCATGGCAACAGCAATCCCGTTGTCGGCTCCCAAAGTAGTTCCTCTTGCCTTGATGAAATCTTCATCGATTAATATATCCAAAGCGTCATTGTCAAAATCGAAAGTGCTGTCTTTTTCCTTGGCGCATACCATATCCATATGACCTTGTAATATAATCGCATCACGATTTTCATAACCTTTGCTTGCAGGTTTTCTAATAATAATATTCAAGGCTTTATCTTGGACGACATCCAATTCATGCCCTTTTGCAAAATTAAAAAGATAATCGCTAATTTCTTTTTCATTTCCGCTTTCATGAGGTATTCTCGTTAATTCCTCAAAATAAAACATTACTCTTCTTGGTTCTACATTCTCTAAAACTCTCATAATTACAACTTCCTTTCTTCGCCTTATTTACTTTGCCTTTTTCATTATAACACTCTTTTTTTTAAAAGTTACCAGCTCAAAAATCGACACTTTACAGCAAATCAAATTAACCGCAAACAGAAATCGCATTTTTTTTACAGTTGATTTTAGAGAATAAAATAATTTAAAATGCAGCATTATTATATCTCATAAATATTTATAATTTAGTTTTGATTTTCCTGAGTTTTTTCCGGTACCGTTGGAATTGCATTACTTCAGAAAATATTCAAGAGCATTCATTCTTCTAATACCTAGATAGTCACCTTCAGGATCTTCGTCCAAAGTCAATAAATATTTTGGATAATGATCATTGATTTTAAGTAATGGTTTAAGCTCTCTATTCAATACATTTTCATCTCTCACTGTAGCAGCTACTTGAAAATATTCTATACCCTGTTCATTCATTGCCACAAAATCAACTTCCATATCGCCATATTGGCCGACATATACATCGTATCCTCTACGTATTAATTCAAGATAGACAATATTCTCAAGAATATGTCCCACATCTGTTTGACTCATTCCCAACAACATATAACGCAAACCTATATCAACAACATAATATTTTTCCAAAGTTTTTAGATACTGTTTACCCTTGATATTGTACCTTTTCGCTTTGTAGATAATCAAGCTTTCTGTCAGTGCTCTAATGTATTTTTCTACTGTTTTCGGATCGATTTTTCTACCATCCGAAGTCATCGTATTAGCGATTTTTGTTGTAGATGTTTGATTACCGATATTATGAAACAAGAACTTTACCACATCTTCCAACATCACAACATCAGCAATCTTGTTTCTTGCGACAACATCTTTGAGAATAACTGTATTAAATATTCCTTCCAGATAATCTATAACCAATTGTTTGTTATTCATAATACTTATTGCATATGGAAAAGAACTATTCATTTGATAATCTAGGTACTTCTGTGAGATCGACTTTTGTATATCTGTCCCACTGCAATACTCCTTGAATGATAAAGGCAACATTTTCAATTCGATATATCTCCCGGACAAAAGTGTTGCCAATTCGCTAGACATAAAATATGCATTTGAGCCAGTAATATAAATATCTATATTTTTTTGTATAAACAGACTATCCACAACTCGTTCGAATTCCGGTACATGTTGAATCTCATCTAAAAATACATAGTTCATTCTACCTGGTTGAACTCTTTCCATTACAAAAGTAAAAAGTCTCATGTAGTCTCGCAAATTATTGTACTGAAGATCTTCAAAATTAATAAATATAAGTTGTTCCTGATTTACGCCATGATCTAGTAAGTAATCTATATACATCTCAAATAATGTTGATTTACCACACCTTCTTATTCCTGAGACCACTTTAATCAATTGTTTATCTTTTGACCGTATGAAAAAATTTAAGTATTCTGTTCTTGGAATCATCATATACACCTCTTATTAAGGATTATATTCCCTAAACTTTAATTCGTCAATACTTTTTTCTGACTTCATTCCACACATTTAGGAAATTCGGGCGAGAATTCTCCTTATTTTAATTGGAAGATGAATCGTTTACTTCATTGCGCAAGTGAACTACTCGGTATTTCAATGCCGAACAGTTCACACATAACAATAAATATTGCTTTTTAACGATGATGTCACACCACTAAAAAAACAGCCGAAATCTAAAATCAGCTGTTTTTGTTATTATATTATAAATTATCAAGCACAGCCTTTGTCATTTCAGCCAGAGTGCTTACTTTTCCGCCACTTGCAATATCTATAGTTCTATATCCTTGATCTAGAGTCTTTTCAACCGCCTCTTCAATCCTCTTGGCTTCGTCGTCTAGATCGAGAGAATATCTAAGCATCATCGCCGTAGATAAAATCGTCCCAAGCGGATTCGCCTGATCAAGCCCTGCAATCGATGGTGCAGATCCGTGAATAGGTTCATAAAGTCCTAGAGTTCCCTCTCCGATGCTGGCAGAAGGCAACATACCAATGGAGCCTGTAAGCATACTCGCTTCATCAGAAAGAATATCTCCAAAAAGATTTGAAGTCACGATCACATCGAATTGCTTTGGATCTCTGATGAGCTGCATCGCCGCATTGTCGACCAGTTGATGTTCTAAAGTCACATCTGGATAATCCTTAGCGACTTCTAAAACCACCTCTCTCCAAAGCCTCGAACTCTCCAATACATTCATTTTATCGACGTTTGTAACCTTCGATTTTCTCTTTCTGGCTACTTCAAAAGCCAACCTCGCAATACGCTCGACTTCCATTCTTGAATATTCTAAAGTGTCAAAAGCGGAATTTTCACTTCTCCCTCTATTGCCAAAATATATGCCGCCTGTAAGTTCTCTAACGACAAGCAAATCCAGATTGTCTCCTATGACTTCAGGTTTTAACGGACTCGCATCTTTAAGCGCCTTGAATACACTTGTAGGTCTAAGGTTTCCATAAAGCCCTAGAGCCTGCCTAATTTGAAGAAGTCCTTTTTCCGGACGAAGATGTCCGGGAAGATGTTCCCATTTCGGTCCTCCAACCGCACCTAAAAGCACAGCATCAGAATCCAGGCAGACATCGATGGTTTCTTGAGGAAGAGGGACACCTGTCTCATCGATTGCATGGCCACCAGCCAATACAAATTTATAATTGAATTCGTGATTATAGATATCTGCAACTTTATCCAAAACCGCGAGTGCAGAATCCATAATTTCCGGGCCTATTCCATCACCTTTTATGACAGCGATTTTATATATCATGACTATTCCCCTCTTTCTTATTGATATATGCAATCAATCCACCTTGATTTATAAGTTCTTGCATAAATTCTGGAAACGGTTCAGTCTCATATGTTTGATTTTTAGTTGCATTCGTTATAATTCCTTTTGCGATATCGACTGAAATTTCGTCACCGTCATCGATATTTTTTACAGCTTCTTCGCACTCTAAAATAGGCAAGCCGATATTGATGGCATTGCGATAGAATATCCTAGCAAAACTAGAAGCTATGACACATGAAACGCCAGATTCCTTTATGGCGATGGGAGCGTGTTCTCTTGATGAACCGCAGCCGAAGTTTTTGTCGGCGACGATAAAATCACCTTCCTTGACTCTGTCTGCAAATGTAAGGTCTATATCTTCCATGCAATGCAAAGCCAATTCCTTATGATTTGTCGTATTGAGATACCTCGCCGGAATAATCACATCGGTATCTACATTGTCTCCATATTTAAAAACATAGCCTGTATTATTCATTTTTCCTCCTAATTATAATGTCCTCGGGTCAGTTATAATTCCTTTTATTGCAGTAGCTGCAGCGATTGCAGGACTAGCTAGATATACTTCAGATTTCGGATGTCCCATTCTACCTACAAAATTTCTATTAGTCGTGGCAATCGCTCTTTCTCCTTCAGCAAGTATGCCCATATGCCCACCTAAACAAGGTCCACATGTAGGAGTGCTGACAATCGCACCTGAATTAATGAAAATTTCCATCAATCCTTCTTTCATCGCCTGTAGATATATTTTTTGTGTAGCAGGAAAAACGATGACTCTCATTCCTTTTTTAACTTTATTGCCGTCTAAAATTTTTGCAGCGACTCGCAAATCGCTTATTCTTCCATTCGTACAAGAACCGATTACAACTTGATCTATTTCCACTTCACCGATCTCATCAAAAGTCTTGCCGTTATCGGGAAGATGAGGGAATGCAACAATAGGTTCAATTTTTGACAAATCTATAGTATGTTCCTCTTGATACCGAGCATCTTCATCCGCTTCAAATATCTCATATTCTTTTTTACTATGGTCTTTTACATAATCCAATGTAATGTCATCAACAATGAAAATACCATTTTTCGCACCGGCCTCAATAGCCATATTCGCAATGGTGAACCTATCGTCGATAGTCAATTCCTTGATTCCTTCGCCTACAAATTCCATAGAAAGATATCTAGCTCCATCTACTCCGATTTGTTTGATAATATGCAAAATCACATCTTTTCCACTGACATGCTCATTTAGTTTCCCAACTATGTTGAATTTGATTGCACCAGGCACTTTAAACCAACATTTACCTATCGACATTCCAGCCGCCATATCAGTACTTCCTATTCCAGTTGAAAACGCTCCGAGCGCCCCATAAGTACAGGTATGTGAATCAGCACCGATTATTACATCGCCCGGTACAACAAGTCCTTTTTCAGGAAGCAAAGCATGTTCTATACCCATTTCACCAATTTCAAAATAATTCTTTATTTCATTTCGATAAGCAAAATTTCTCATACGTTTGCAATTTTCAGCAGCTTTTATATCTTTATTAGGTGTAAAATGATCAGGAACAAGAGCAATCTTGTCCTGATTAAAAACTATTTTCTTGTCTAATTTTCCAAACTCTTCTATAGCAACAGGTGTAGTGACATCATTGCCTAACACCAAATCTAAATTCGCCCATATCAATTGTCCTTCTTTTACCATTTCCAGCCCTGCATGCTTTGCAAGAATTTTTTGGGTCATCGTCATCCCCATTTATTTTGCCTCCTTCAATAAAACAAATTCTACAGAATCCACCAATGCTTTAAGACTCGCCTCGATGATATCCGTAGAAACTCCTACAGTACTCCAAGACTCTTTTCCATTACTCGATTCAATCAATACTCTTACCTTTGCAGCTGTTGAATTTTCACCATCCAACACACGAACCTTGTAATCTATCAAGGAAATATCATTCAGATTCGGATAAAACTTTTGAAGAGATTTTCTAAGCGCCAGATCTATCGCATTGACAGGCCCGTTTCCTTCAGCTGCTGTGAATTCTTCCTCTCCATCTACCAAAATCTTGATCATGCAAGAAGAATTGAACTTCGAATCAAAAGTCTCCACAATAGTCTTGAAATAATCGATTTTAAAAGAAGGTTTATATACCCCTAAAAGTTTTCTTATTTCAAGTTCAAAAGAACTCTCGGCACCTTCAAATTGATAACCTTGATATTCCAATTCTTTAAGTTGATCCAAAATATCCTGAGCTTTTTTCGAACTTTTTTCAATTGACGGATCGATCTTTTGAATCATTTCCATTATTGAACTCTTTCCAGACATTTCACTCATTAAAAACCTACGCTTATTTCCCACCAACCCAGGAGAAATATGTTCAAAACTGTGGGCGACCTTAGAAACACCGTCGATATGCATTCCACCCTTATGCGAGAAAGCTGAACTTCCTACAAAAGGTAGATTGTTCGCCAATGGAATATTCGATATCTCGTTGATTATCCTGGCAGTCTGCGTGAATTTTTTTAAATTTTCTTCTTGAATACAGTCATAGCCTTGCTTAAGTTGAAGACTTGGGATAATTGAAGACAAATTTGCATTTCCACATCTTTCACCAAAACCTGTAAATGTACCCTGCACATGTCTTACACCTTTTTTTACTGCAAGCAAACTATTCGCAACCGCCGTTCCCATGTCGTCGTGAGCATGGATACCGAGTTCTGTTTTAATTTCTTTTGCTATCTCCTCGACTACATCTGCTATTTCATCCGGAAACAAACCACCATTGGTATCGCATAAAACTATAGTATCCGCCCCAGCTTTTTCGGCATATTTGAGAGTCTCGAGTGCATATTCCGGATTCGATTTGTAACCATCAAAAAAATGCTCAGCATCAAAAATGACTTCTTTATCCAATTTCTTGAAGTATTGAATTGTATCGAATATCATATTCAAATTTTCTTCAAGAGTCGTTCTGATAATGTCCGTTACATGAAGATCCCACGACTTGCCGAATATTGTGATCACTGATGTATTTGCACTTAATAAAGCCATGATATTCTCGTCATCTTCAACCTTGATGTTTTTTCTTCTAGTACTGCCAAAAGCAGTGACCTTTGAATGATTCAAAGGCACATCTGCTATTTTTTGAAAAAACACCCTATCTTTTTCATTCGACCCCGGATTACCGGATTCGATATAATCGATTCCTAAATCATCAAACGCCTTAACTATTTTTATCTTGTCATCGACGGAAAAAGAGATTCCCTCTCCCTGAGCTCCGTCTCTCAATGTTGAATCAAATATTTTGATTTTCATGGCAATTACTCCCCTTAATACTTATTGTAAGCACTTATTCCGAAATAATTAACCTGATTATCTTCCCTGTAAGTTATTTTAGTATCCTTATCTTTAGCCGTTTGATTCGTTTTATTTTGTTGCTTTTCTCTATCATTCAATGTTTTTTTCATTTTAATTCCTCCATTTTTTTATTTTTCTAATATTCTATTCATCGCAACAAGGTATGCCTCGATACTCGATTTAATGATATCCGTACTCAAACCATGACCCCTATAAATCTTATCATCACTCTTTACCTTCACCATCGCTTCACCTTGAGCATCCATACCTTCAGTGACTGCATTTATCTTATACTCCAACAATTCAGCTTCGACACCCATTATTTTTCTAACGGCATTATATGACGCATCTATAGGTCCATCGCCTATGGCTACTTCCTCATATGTTTTATCCCTTGATTCTAATACAATCGTCGCTGTCGAAGACACTAATGTCCCTGTATTAATGGCAAATAATTTCAGGTTGAATGTTTCTGGTGATTTTACCACTTCTTCCATTGCAATAGCAATGATATCCCTATCGTAAACTTTTTTCTTCTTATCAGCCAATCCCTTAAATTTCACAAAGGCTTCATCAGCTTTTTCATTGGATAAATCGAAACCCAAATCTTTTATGTGTTTAACAAAACTATGTCTGCCCGAATGCTTACCAAGAACCATAGTATTCGACTTCAGTCCTATTGATTCAGGACTCATGATTTCATAAGTCGATTTGTTCGCCAAAACACCATGCTGATGAATTCCGGCTTCATGAGAAAATGCATTAGCACCTACTATAGCTTTATTTGGTTGTACAGAAATTCCTGTAATAGTCGTCAACAACTTGCTTGATTTTGATATTTCTTCGCTAACAACTTGAGTTTCGAATTGATAGTAATCTTTTCTGGTTTCAAGTGCCATGACAACTTCTTCAAGCGCAGCATTTCCAGCACGTTCACCTATACCATTGATCGTACATTCAATCTGCCTCGCACCGGCTAAAACAGCTGATAAACTATTTGAAACAGCCATTCCCAAATCATTATGACAATGTACGCTTATTATGGCCTCGTCGATATTACTTACATTTTGTTTCAAATAATCGATTATCTTATACATCTCGTCAGGTGTCGTGTAACCTACCGTATCGGGAATATTTACTATTTTCGCTCCAGCGTCGATAACACCTTCAACAATTCTAGCTAAAAATTCGATTTCAGTTCTTGAGGCATCTTCTGCAGAGAATTCCACTTCCTCGCATAAACTTCTTGCATACTCGACCATCGCTACCGCTCTATCGAAAACTTCATCTTCGCTCATTTTAAGCTTATATTTCATATGCACTTCAGAAGTTGCAATAAATGTATGGATTCTAGGATGCTTTGCTTCTTTAATAGCTTCCCAAGTCCTTGAAATATCATTTTCAAGGGCCCTCGACAATCCACATATCGTAGCTTTTCTAACTTCAGATGCTATCGCTTTTACAGATTCAAAGTCTCCGACAGACGCCGCTGGAAATCCAGCTTCAATAACGTCGACTCCTAGTCTTTCCAACTGCCTAGCGAGTAAAATCTTCTCTTTCAGATTCATTGTAGATCCCGGTGATTGTTCACCATCTCTAAGTGTGGTATCAAAAATTACAATATGACTTTCCATAAGATTCCTCCTTGTTAACGCTAAGCGTTGTCAATTTTTACTAGTTAGTATACCTTCAAATTTATTACTCTTTTTTAATACTTTTTGG
>JAYENG010000097.1:0-2495 GCA_034721975.1 Bacillota bacterium | reverse complement strand
TCGTAAAATACTTAATTACCTTACACCAGATGAAGCCTTTGATGATGAACTCTATGAAATATATCAATAATAGGCATACATATTTTTACAGTTGAAAATTAGTTCAATTTGTCATTGCAATTTTAGTGTGGAAAAAAACGAAGCTTGGAAGTAATAAACTTAAGTGGTATCTCGTATTGTTTTAGCGATGTTGATATTTGTGACTTTTAGAACTCTATTTTAAATATAATAATTTGCATCAGGAAACTCACTGGCATCATAGAGAATTATTCCAAGTAATATCGGATGGAGAAAGTGAGGAAACTATTGTTGCATATGAAGCATCTTAAGGACAACCTTGTTGACAATGAATATTATGAAATGAGTCCATATTACAGTGGCTATTTTAATCGAAAATATGTCGTTATCTATCCGATAGTGTATATGTCTAAAGGAAAATGTAGTCTCAGAAAAAGGGTAAAATAAGATTGTTAATTGAGTGTTTTGTAACATACAATGGTGAAGCTTATCTTTTTATAAATGATTTCAGAGTTCCATGTCATATATCAGTACAATGATTAAGAAGAGGATTGATTCAGATACCGATATGAATCTTTCTTGAAATGTTTAGGATATTTAAATATAAAAAAATGGAGTGTTGAAATGTCTGATTTAAAAACCAAAGAAGAAAAAGAGCAATTATTTAGTGGAGACGAACAAATTTCATATATTAGAAAAAAAATGGGGGATGATTATATAACTGAAGAAGATGTTGATTTTGTAAAGCATAGTCTTCGCATAGAAAAAAAAAGTAACACTATTGAGTTGGGTGGAATTCTAAATTTCATTCAGATAATAGCAGTGATTGATTTGACAATTTTGATAGTATTATTTTTTCGAAGAGATTTAGCGGTACTGCGTTTAGTTGGATTTACTAAAGCTTTTCCACTGATGATTATGACTTTATTCAGCATTGGACTGATATTATTGATTCTCAAAATAAATATTAGTAGAGAAATGAAAATGAGGAATATTCTTATAGGTGCTCTAGTTATTATGTTTGCAATTAATATTGTTAAAATATACTTAGGATTAATACGTATTAATGTATCTATTTTAGCAGCTCCTTTGCTAGTCCTTTATTATTGGAAATCTAAAAGAGTAAAATATACATTTGTTGAGAAAAAATAATGTAATAGGTATATCTGAAAAGAGTATTTTGAGGAAATTAATAGTATTAGATATGAATTGTTCACGACTATGAAATATAAATCTTCTTCATCAACATCAAACGCAATCTCATTAAGAAATCGCGTTTTCTAATGGCTTAGTAACAGAAAACAATTACATAATTATGGAAAAGATTTATTCTGTTAATAGGATAAACGAATGAAGAGTTGAGGAATTGCTAACGTGCTGTGAATCAATATTCGAACATATTGAATTTCATTATGGATTAAAAGTACAACGCAAAGACCGGTGGTAATGCTGGGTTTCAAGGTGTTTTTAGACTTCCGTACACCCACTAAAAGCAGTGATAATCACGTTGGAAAACAACTGAAAAATGGTATTGAAGTGGAAATTGCTATATGATATGGTATGCGTGGATACGTCGATAAAATAGAGTGAAATGTTTGAAATTATGCAGAAAATAGAATAATAGGTATAATAAAGAAGGGAACTGGAAGAATTATCTAACAAGATGAAAAAAATTGCAGAAGATGCAATCGAAAATCAAGATAACTTATGGATTGATGGAATGTATGATGGAACTATTATAAAAGTATTTAAAACAGATGATCCTAATGTAATAGTTAGTTTTACGGGTAGTATTGTGGAAGTAATTACGATAGATAATGGAGAAATAAATATTAATAATAAATCATTTAGTACTATTGAGGTAACAAAGGAAAGCATTGAAGAAGACTTACAAATAAGTGTTGAAAGCGTAATGCCAGGGGAATACATACAAATACCAAACCCAGGTGGTTCATGGGGATTTTATAGTAATGAGTGGATATATTATAGTACATCAAATAATTTTGGGTCGTATACAATAGGAGGACTTAGTGCTATCTTGGGAGCGTCTATTGTAGGTGTTCCTGCAGCTATATTATTAAGTTTAGCTACTACTTTAATAACTAATTCAACAGCTGCAACAACTAGTGTAGGTTCAATAGAAAGAACAATATTAGAATCACTAACATTTTTTAAAACATACAAAATTACGGATGTGGTTTATGTTTTAGTTGAAGATGTGGTAAATTATGTAGATACTAATGTATGGTGGGAAACTTGGGCACCATCAGGTATGTAGTTTGAAAATAAAAATTTTTATTTACTGAAAATGAAAGGTTTGATAATATGCAAGATTTGTTTATTATGCCATTAATGGCAGTTCTTATTGGATATAGGATGAGATTCTTTATTAAAAAGAGTAATTCTAACAATATTCAATTCCTGAATTATCGGAAGAAAGACCTACTAAAAAAAGTACGATTAATGGAAGCAATTTT